>JBFGZH010000088.1:0-9568 GCA_041586895.1 Psychromonas sp.
AACTACTGGGTGGCTCTGCGGATTTAGCACCTTCTAATCTAACTATGTGGTCCGGTACAAAAGCGATCACTGCCGATGATGCATCGGGTAACTACCTGCACTACGGTGTGCGTGAGTTTGCCATGTCAGGCATCGTTAACGGGTTGGCGCTGCATAAAGGTTTTGTGCCTTTTGGTGCAACCTTCCTGATGTTTATGGAGTACGCACGTAACGGCCTGCGTATGTCGGCACTGATGAAGCAGCGTGCTATCCAGGTATTTACTCATGACTCAATCGGTCTGGGTGAAGATGGCCCGACTCACCAGCCGGTAGAGCAGATTGCCAGCCTGCGTTTAACGCCGAATATGAGCACCTGGCGCCCATGTGACAGTGTTGAATCTGCCGTGGCCTGGAAATCAGCTATTGAACGTGTTGATGGTCCGACATCGCTTATCTTCAGCCGTCAAAACCTGCAACCACAGGCACGTGATGCACAGCAGCTTGCTGATGTCGCTAAGGGCGGTTATGTACTGCTTGATAGCGAGGCAACAGCGGAAATCATTCTGATTGCAACGGGTTCAGAAGTGCAGCTTGCCGTTGAAGCACATGCCGAGTTAACCGCGCAGGGTAAAGCGGTACGCGTGGTTTCTCTTCCATGTACGGATGTTTTTGAAGCGCAAAGCGCAGAGTACAAAGAGTCGGTATTACCGGCTGCTGTGACTAAACGTGTTGCTATTGAAGCGGGCATTGCTGATTACTGGTACAAGTATGTCGGTCTGAACGGTAAAGTGATCGGTATGACTACCTTTGGTGAGTCTGCACCTGCCGAGCAGTTATTTGAAATGTTTGGTTTCACTGTGAAGAACCTGGTGGATACGGCTAACTCTTTATAAGCCGATTTCATCAGCGAATAAAAAAACCGCGTTCATCGCGGTTTTTTTGTGCTTTCGTATCATGCGTTTTCAATGCACTGTTTTGCTCCAAACCGGATCTGGCTTCCACTGCGCTACCCAGCTGAGAATATCTGTGCCGGGCATGGGTCTGGCAATGGCGTAGCCCTGTGCAAAATGACAGCCCATCGACAGCAACTGCGTACCATGTTCAATGCTCTCCACGCCCTCGGCAATGACCTGGTGATTAAAGGCAGAAGCCAAACCAATGACGCCCATCACAATGGCCCGGTCGTCGCCATCCTCCAACATATCCCTGACGAAACTCTGATCGATCTTCAACAGAGCGACAGGCAGACGCTTGAGGTAGGTCAGAGACGAAAAGCCGGTTCCAAAGTCATCGAGCGCAAAATTGACGCCGATATCGAGACACGCGCCCATTATGGCGGCAACTTCCGCCATGTCTCCTAATGCACTGGTTTCCAGTATCTCCAGTTGCAGCGAACTGGGTTTTACCATAGGGTAATTGGCGAGCGTTGCTGACAGTTTGTCGACAAAGCCCGTTTGCTGCAGGTGGAAAGCATCAATATTGACGCTGACCGGAATATTCAGGCCGGCGGACTGCCATTTGCTTATCTGCCGCAAGGCGCTGTCGACGACCCATTCGCCAAGCTTCACGCTAACCGGGTGCTGGTCAATAATAGCAAGAAACTCTCCCGGGTAGACTAAGCCACGTTCCGGGTGCTGCCAGCGAATCAACGCCTCGGCACCGATCACCGCACCGCTTTTCAGGTTCACCTTAGGCTGGTAATAAAGGACAAACTCACCTTGTTCAAATCCTCGTTTGATATCCTCGATGGTTTCACGTTGGCTTTGAATGGACTTATCTTTATGAATATCAAATAAATGGTAACGATTCTTGCCGCTCTGCTTGGCAATATACATGGCTTGATCCGCATGGCGTAGCAACTGCTCGGCATCAACAGCGTCCTGAGGGTACAAGGTGACGCCTATACTGGTTGAAATCTGTAATTTTTTATTATTGATGGTGATTGGGTGCATGGCAGCCTGCAGCAGACGTGCGATGATCTGCTCACAATCGCTCATTTCCTGCAGGTCAGAGAAGACGGCAACAAACTCATCACCACCAATACGGGCTAGCGTATCGCCTTCGCGCAGGCTGGTGTTCATCAGCTCAGAGAGTTTGATCAGCAGTTTATCGCCGACGTCATGACCATAAGTATCATTGATTGTTTTAAAGCCATCTAAATCAAGGTAGGCGACAGCCAGAAACAGCCCGCGTCGTCTACATTGCACCATGGCATGCTGCAGCCGGTCGGCAAGCAGCATGCGGTTGGGAATATTAGTCAGGGGATCATAATGAGCAATATGCTCGAGTTGCTGCTGGTGTTGCTTCATCGAGGTAATATCAGAGAAAAGGGCAACGTAATTCTGGGTCTTGCCATCACTATCGCATACGGCACTGATGGTCAGCAACTCGGCAAATACTTCGCCGTTGTGGCGTTTATTCCAGATCTCGCCTGACCACTGCGCATTTTCCAGTAACGATTGCCACATCTCGGCAAAAAATGCTGCAGGATGTTGGCCTGAACTCAGAAAACGGGGATTTCTGCCAAGCGCATCTTGGCGACTATAACCTGTGATATGAGTAAAAGTATTGTTGACCTCAATAATAGCCCCGCTGCTATCGGTGATCATGATCCCTTCCCGCGCGTGAGTGAAAACACTGGCAGCAAGTTTAAGTTGTTTTTCCGCCTTCTTACGCTCGCTGATATCGATAAACTCTATGACTCGTGCTGCGCGTCCTTTGTAGACAATATTTTTGCCTTTGATCGTCAGTGGGTACTGTGCGCCGCCTTTACGAATACCGGTAACTTCATAGCTGCCGATATAACCGCGGCGTATATTTTCCAGAACGCTATCAAGATGTTCCGCGCTAATAAGCTCAAGGCCATTCATGCCGATAAGCTCGCTATAACTGAAACCGGTCATCTCAGATAAGCCGCTATTACATTCGAGAATCAGGCCGTGATCATGAATGGCGATACCGCCATAAGTCGCCTCACTGAGAGCCTTGAAGCGCTCTTCACTCTGCTGCAGGCTGGTTTGGGCAAGCGCAAGACGGCGGTTAAAGCGATGCAGATAGTAGGCGGTGGAACTGGTTAAAATCACGACAAGAAGCGCGGCCATCAGGAGCGGCAGAACCCAATCGGGCAGAGGCGTGGGTTGAGGGTTATAAATAAAGCCGTCAAGGTAGTGAGTATTGCTAATAAGGCCTGCCTTGACAAAAGTATCGGCCATATGCTGCCAGCGATCCGGATTCATATGGCCGATTTCAATAAGCTTGGGAAGAATTAATTTGCGTATTGCCGCGGCTTCAAAACGCAGATGCTCACGTGATTTTTTTACCTGGTACTTACTTTTTAGAAGTTCGATAATCTCTTCCGGGTGCTGCATCGCATAGCGCCAGCCTTTCAATGTTGCCCGCAGCATCGCCGCAACACGCTCTGGATGCGCCTGTAATTCCTGTTCACTGGTAAAAAAGATATCACTGTAGAAGTCAACACTGTAATTGAGCGGATCAATAATATGATAGGGAATATTTTTTTGCTGCAGAATATAGGGTTCGTTGCTGGTATAGGAGTTGAACGCATCGACTTTACCTGAAAGCAGATCCTCGAGCTGGTAGCTGCTGGGAATGATATTGACCTGGGAAGGCGAGACCCCCTCATTGAGCAGCATGGCCAAGAAGTCAGCATCTTCGTTTTTATCTGCGAGCATGACTTTTTTACCGATGAGATCATGCACCGAGCGGATCCCTGAGCTTTCGAGCGTCAGCAGTACCGATGGCGAGTGCTGAAATATGGCAGCCAGGGCAACAAGAGGCTTGCCCTGCAGGCGTTGATAAAGCACTTCGCTATTTCCCTCGGCGTACTGGACTTCTCCGGATAGCAATTCGCCTACAGGCTGATGCTCAGGGTCGCCGCTACGCAGTTGAACCTCGAGTCCCTCTTCCTGATAAAAGCCTTTTTCGATGGCAGCATAGTAACCGGCAAACTGAAACTGATGATGCCAGCGCAACTGGATAGAAACGATCTCCAGCTGCGATGCTGCTGTGGCAGACGCAGTCGGCATCGCAGTGCAGAGCATAAGGGCTAAGCAAAAAAACAGCGCGCGTATCAGCAGATAAAAAGTATCAATGTATCTGCGAGTTAACAGGCGGCATAATGCTTCCCCCTTGAGCAGGCCTAGCGGGCAAGGTATGACAGATGCAAATCTTAAGGCTAATTCTCTTGGCAAAGCAATAATATCCTATAGCTGGATCCGAGGAAAACAATAAGCCGGGCATGGTTGTAGAGTGCCCACTTTATGGGAGAAATTTATGGGAGTCAAATACTACTACAGTGGCATTGATAGAGACGATGCTCACTTGCAGTGGCCGATAGTTTTGTAATGACGGCCAGTGAGTTATGGCGGTTGAAAAACAGGAATAAAAAAACCGCTTGCATAATTGCAAGCGGCTTTTAAATGCGAGTAAACAGTAAACAGTAAACAGTAAACAGTAAACAGTAAACAGTAAACAGTTACTTCAGTTTGCTTAGATCGCGAACCGCACCTTTATCTGCTGTTTTTGCATAGGCCATTTCAATGGCGCAATAAAGGTGCAAGTATTAACTTTTACTTCAGCTTGCTGAGATCACGCACGGCGCCTTTGTCAGCAGAGGTTGCCATGGAAGCGTAAACTTTCAGCGCAGTAGAAATAGTACGTTGACGGTTCTTCGGCTGCCAGCCATTTTTGTCCATCTCGGCACGGCGCTCGGCAAGCACTTCTTCCGAAACTTTCAGTTCCATAGCACGGGTTGGAATATTAATATCGATAATATCGCCATTCTCAATCAAGCCCACGACGCCACCGGCAGCCGCTTCAGGGGAAACGTGACCGATCGATAAACCGGATGTCCCGCCAGAGAAACGTCCGTCAGTAATCAAGGCACATTTTTTACCCAGCCCCATAGATTTCAGGTAACTGGTCGGGTAGAGCATCTCCTGCATACCCGGGCCGCCCTGTGGACCTTCGTAACGAATAACAACCACATCACCGGCGACCACATCACCGCCGAGAATAGCGGCTACTGCATCGTCCTGGCTTTCATATACTTTTGCCGGACCGCTGAAGGTCAGGTTATCATCATCAACGCCGGCCGTTTTAACCACAGCGCCGTCAACCGCCATATTACCGAATAACACTGCCAGACCACCCTCAGTACTAAAGGCATGCTCCAGAGAACGGATACAGCCATTTTCACGGTCATCATCGAGCGTATCCCAGCGACAGGCCTGACTAAAGGCTTTGGTGGTGCGGATACCGGCAGGACCTGCGCGGTAGAAATCCAGAACCGCAGGATCATCGGTCTGCTTGATATCGTATTTTGCCAACTGCTCTTTCAGTGACGGGCTGATAATAGTCGGAATATCGCTATTTAAGAAGCCGGCTCTGTCCAGTTCACCTAAAATAGCCATAATACCGCCGGCGCGATGGACATCTTCCATATGGTATTTGGGTGTAGAAGGAGCCACCTTGCAGAGTTGTGGAATGCGGCGCGACATCGCATCCATATCACTTACCGTGAAATCAACACCCGCTTCCTGAGCACAGGCAAGCAGATGTAACACGGTATTGGTTGAGCCACCCATAGCAATATCCAGGGCCATAGCATTTTCAAAGGCTTCTTTGCAGGCAATGGCGCGTGGTAATACCGAGTAGTCATTCTCCTGATAATGGCGCTTGGTGATTTCAACGATCCGCTTACCGGCATCTAAAAACAGCTGTTCACGGTCCGCATGGGTTGCCAGCATGGTGCCGTTACCCGGCTGTGCCAGGCCGATAGCTTCTGCTAAACAGTTCATCGAGTTTGCGGTAAACATACCTGAGCAGGAACCACAGGTCGGGCAGGCACTGCGTTCAACCTTGGCAACATCTTCATCGGATACGTCTTTATCTGCGCCCATGACCATGGCATCAACCAGATCCAGTTTAATCAGTTGATCGGAAAGCTTGGTTTTACCCGCTTCCATCGGCCCGCCGGAAACAAAAATAACCGGAATGTTTAAGCGCAGTGAAGCCATTAGCATTCCCGGTGTGATCTTGTCACAGTTAGAGATACAGACAATCGCATCGGCACAATGGGCATTTACCATATACTCAATAGAATCGGCAATTAAATCACGGGAAGGCAGGCTGTAGAGCATGCCCTCATGGCCCATAGCAATACCGTCATCAATGGCGATGGTATTAAACTCTTTGGCGATACCGCCGGCAGCTTCAACGGCACCAGCAACTAACTGGCCCATATCTTTTAAATGCACATGGCCGGGTACAAATTGGGTAAATGAGTTGGCAATGGCGATAATCGGTTTACCGAAATCATCATCTTTTACGCCTGTTGCGCGCCATAAAGCACGTGCACCCGCCATATTACGGCCATGGGTGGAAGTCTTAGAACGATAGTCTGGCATTTTAATTCCTTTTTCTCTTGATAATGAGCACAATATTTAAGAACAGGCTCATCTGCTAGCTGTGATTTAATGTTGTCTGATTTAACCAGATAAGCTTAGCTTGCACAACCTAGGCGCTGACTTTAATTGCCAGCTCCTGTTCAGTGGTTATAACCTGAGTCACCGCAAACAGTTTTTCCAGTTGTTTGCTTAACAATCGGATCGGCCGCTCACTGCAAACACTCAGGGTAAGATGCAGGAACTTGCCGTTTTCAACTAGGCCGCCCTGAATATTCTCGACCTTAAAGCCGCGATGGCGACAGACACGCAATAAGCGCTCTAATAATTCCGGACTGTTTTCCGCTTTAATAACTACGCTATGTTTCACTCTACCTCCTCCATCATTTTATCGTTTGCTGCGCCGGGCGGAACCAGTGGCCAGACGTTTTCTTCTTCTGAAATAGAGACGTGCAACAGATACGGGCCGTCACTTTCGAGTAACCTTGTTAATGCGCCCTGTAACTGGCTTTTAACGACGATCGTTTCGCCGGGAATGGCAAATGCACTGGCCAGGGTCACAAAATCCGGGTTATCGGTTAAGATGGTTTCGCTGTAGCGGCCGTCAAAAAACAGTTTCTGCCACTGACGCACCATGCCTAAGCGCTGGTTATCAATAAGCAGTATCTTGATCGGCAGTTGTTTACGCTTAATGGTGCCGAGCTCCTGTACATTCATCATAAATGAACCATCGCCGGAAACGGCAATCACGGTATCATCGGGACGCGCCATCTGCGCGCCGACGGCTGCAGGAATACCGAATCCCATAGTGCCTAAACCTGAGCTGGAGATATGGTTTTCCGGTTTATCGACAAACATATGCTGTGCGACCCACATCTGGTGTTGGCCGACATCGGTGCAGATAATGGTATTGTCAGGTTTCATCTTGGCCAGCTGATGCAGCATAGCCGGCGCATAGATAGCCTCACCGGGGTGATCATAACGGTTGGCGAATTCGGTTTTCATTACGCTGACTTTTGCTTGCCAGTCAGCAATATTGGTAGTGCTGGCTAATGCCGGCAGCAGTTGCTTGAGATCATCATCCATGGCCAGTTCAACACAACGTAACTTATCAAATTCAGCCGCATCAATGTCGAGGTGGATCACTTTGGCGTGCACTGCAAATTCATCGAGCTTGCCGGTCACACGGTCATCAAAACGAGCGCCGACTGCAATCAGCAGATCACACTCCTGAATGGCAAGATTAGCCGCTTTGCTGCCGTGCATGCCGACCATGCCCATAAAGTAGGGCGAGTCGTGGGCAATACAGCCAATACCTTTTAAGGTGCAGACACTGGGAATTTCTGACTTTTCTACAAAATGGCGCAACTCAGTCACCGCATTAGCCATACCGACACCGCCGCCGATGTAAAGCAGCGGCTTCCGTGCAGCTTGGATCATCTGTTTGGCTTGTTGTAGCTGTGCGGGATCTATTGCCTGTGTTTCCGGAATGCTTTGCATTAAAGGCTGCACAAAGGCTTCACCCAACTGTATATCTTTAGGGATATCAATTAATACTGGGCCGGGGCGACCGGATTTGGCAATGCTAAAGGCCTGCTCAATAATAGGGCCTAACTGCTCTGCCGTTTCCACCTGAAAGCTGTGTTTGGTACAGGCCAGAGAAAGCCCTAAAACATCAATTTCCTGAAAGGCATCGGTGCCGATTAAGTGGCTGGCAACCTGTCCGGTAATCGCCACCACGGGAATTGAATCAAGTAAGGCATCGGCCAGGCCGGTGATCAGATTAGTGGCGCCGGGGCCGGATGTGGCAATACAGACGCCGACATCACCGGTTGCGCGCGCGTAACCGATAGCCGCCATCGCCGCACCTTGTTCATGCCTGCATAAAAGGTGTTCGATATCACTGTCGAACAGCGCATCATAAAGGGGCATTATTGCCCCGCCGGGGTAACCGAATACCTGGCTAATATTTTGTTGGGTTAATGCCTGGACGATAAAATTGGCACCATTCATTATTTTCTTCCTGAATTTGCTGAAGGCTGGTCATTTTTATTTGTTTTAAAAACAGATGAAATAAGCAAGCGTGATTTTTTAAAAGTGGGTCTTTATAGCAAAAATTGCCGTTTTTTTCAACTGCTGTCACATTTCCCTAAAAAAGTGATGCTGCGCCTGTTCGAGCAAAAGCAATGCTTGTCTGTTGCTAACAATGTTTTATCTAAAATAATCAATAGCATAGGGTGGTGAGCAGGAGCGTTTAGAGGATAAATCTTTGGTATATACTGAAAATACAAAAAAATAATAAGCAAGGGCAAAGGAATGGCATTAGCAAGTTTATATTGCCGCGGAATATTAGGCGTTGAAGCACCGCAAGTACAGGTCGAAGTGCATTTAGGCACCGGGCTGCCGAGCTTTTCATTAGTGGGGCTACCGGAAACCTCGGTGAAAGAAGCCAAAGAGCGGGTGCGCAGTGCGATAATAAACAGTCATTATAAATTCCCCAGCAAACGCATTACCGTAAACCTGGCGCCGGCTAATCTACCGAAAGAGGGCGGGCGTTTTGATCTGGCGATTGCCCTGGCTATTTTAATCGCCTCAGAGCAACTCGATAAAAGCAAGGTCGAGCAGTTTGAATGTTTTGCCGAACTGGCATTATCCGGTGAGCTGCGCCCTATTGACGGCATTATTCCCTGTGCATTAGCCGCCAAGGAAAAAAAACGCAGCTTAATTATCAGCGCAAATAATCAACATCAAGCCGCCTTAACGGGGGTCACCGCCTTTGTTGCCGCTAGTTTAATAGAAGTTTGTGCATTTCTGCAGGGACGCAGGGAATTACCGCCAGCCTTATCCGCTGCTGCTATCCCTGTAAATAACCAGCCTGATATGTGCGATGTTTTAGGTCAGGAGCAGGCTAAAAGGGCGCTGGAGATAGCGGCGGCGGGCGGCCATAACTTATTGCTGGTGGGGCCTCCGGGAACGGGAAAAAGCATGCTCGCTGAGCGCTTTATGACGCTGTTGCCGAAATTAAGCGAGGAGCATGCCCTGCAGACAGCGGCAATCTACTCGGTATGTGCTAAGCAGCGTGAGGACTGGTTTGCGCCTCCCTATCGTGCGCCGCATCATAGTGCTTCATCGGTGGCGCTGGTGGGCGGTGGCGGCAAACCTAA
>JBFGZH010000089.1:0-9505 GCA_041586895.1 Psychromonas sp.
CCATTTTGAGTCGATGATAACACGTCTCAATAATATTTAAGCCGATAATAGTATGTCCTTGTGACATATTAAGTCAATGGGAATAATTTATCTTTTTGCTATAAACTTCTTAGAGGGCCATTAGCGGGAAAATCGATGCGAAAACTATTAATCAGCTTGTTTATTATCAGCACCCTGTTGTTATCGGCTATCGGTTTTGTCGGTGAGATGGCGGAAAATAACATTCGCAGACTCTTTAGCGAAGCTCAGCGGCAAGGGTTAGCAGTACAACTGCTCAGTTATGAGAAGCACTTTTTAAGCGCCAGGGTAAGCAGTCGTATGACGCTGCAGCTTGAGCAGCAGCGGCCGGTTGTGTTGACTCTGCTCAGCAGCATTCGCCATTATCCGCATCAAGCGCAGATAAATAATCAGATCAGCCTGCTTGATGCGCAACTGGCCAGGCAGGTGCAGGACTATTTCGGCACTGAAAACTGGCTGAGTTCACAACAGCAGATTAGTTTACTGGGTAGATTGAGCGGCCAGTTGCAGTTATTGCCGGGGGGGTATTATCAGGGAGCCAAGCAGTTTGCGACAAAAGCGCTGCAGTTGCATTATCAGCTGGATCTGCAGGATTATGCCGCTAAGGTGAATGTACACTGGCAGGGCTTTAATGCCTTGAGCAAGGAGAGCTATGTTAGTGTTGACTCGCTTCGTTTCCGCAGCACTTTCACACCTTTGGCGAGCGCCGGAGAATATGATTATATTGCTGAGGTTGCCGAGGTGATTATTCAGCAAAGCAGCAGCCATACACAACTGCAGGGCATGGCAGCGCAGGGCAGTATGCGCCGGGGTAGCAGAGCTAATACCCTTGACAGTGACAATGACTGGCAAGTGGCACTTTACCAGCTTGATAATGATCCGCAAAAAGCCTTTACAGATAACCATCTTAAGCTTAATTTAAACGGCTTATCGCTGCCGGCACTGAGCCGCTTAAGCGCGGCAGGCGCTGAGACGTTGCGGGCGACAAAAGTACTGGCCGAGTTAATCGCCCATGGCATGCAATCCGTGCACAGCGAGCTGCGTTCAACAACGCCATGGGGCAGGGTGCATGGCGAATGGAATATCAGCTTGCAGCAGGGAGCGGAATTGGCAGAGATTGCCGCCAACCCCTTTATGCTGCTGGATTACACCTCAGGTAAGGGCAACTTGTTGTTACCTGCCGCGCTGCTGCAATTACCTGATCTGGGCGAATTACTGCAGGCCGCGCTGGAAAACGGCCTTTTACAAAAACGGCAGCAGGCGCTGAGTTTAGAGGTGCAGCTCGAGCAGGGCGAGTTAACCCTTAATGGGCGGGTTATTCCTCTGTAGCGAGCTTGTCCGCTAAAGGTTTACGGAAGATAAAATAGAAAAGGAAATGAAGATGAATATCGAACTTACAGGTATTGAGGCCCGCGTGATTGGCTGTCTAATGGAAAAAGAGATCACTACTCCCGACCTCTATCCGCTGACCTTAAATAGCTTAAGCAATGCATGCAACCAGAAAAGTAACCGTGAGCCGGTTATGTCACTTTCAGAAGCTGAGGTATTAGATGCCGTCGAGGCTTTAATGACAAAACGTGTGGTAACGGATGACAGTGCTTTTAATAGCCGCGTTGCTAAATACCGGCAGCGTTTCTGCAATACAGAATTTGCCGATCTGCAGTTTACCGAGCAGGAAAAAGGCCTTGTCTGCTGCCTGTTGCTTAGAGGCGCGCAAACGCCGGGAGAGCTGCGCACAAGAACGAACAGGCTGTGCAAATTCAGTGCTGTGCAGGAGGTTGAAACTGTGCTTGATAAACTGGCGCAAACCTCACTGGTAGTGAAGCTGCCGCGAGAAGCGGGCAAGCGTGAAAGCCGTTATATGCACTGTTTTAGTGGTGTCGTTGAGCTGCCTGAAGAGGGGGCTGGCAGCGCGGCTCAATCGCCTGCGGCGCTGCCTGACGAGCGTATTGAGCAGCTGGAAAAACAGCTCGCCGAGCTCAAGGCGGAGGTTGGTGAACTGCGCACTATGCTTGAGCAGTTACTGTAAAACTGCATGGCTATAAATAATGACTGAAGCAATAAATAACAGCGCATCTTGGTGGGTTTATCTTGTCCGTACTAAAGATAATGCCCTGTATTGTGGCATTACCACCGATCTGGCACGCAGGTTTAAGGTCCATCAACAGGGCAAAGGCGCGAAAGCATTAAGGGGCAAGGGGCCGCTCGCTATGGTCTGGTGGGAAAAAGTGTCCGGTAGAAGTGCGGCTTTACGCATGGAAGCGAGGATCAAAAAGCACCCGAAAAGGGTCAAAGAAGCCATGGTAAAAGAATTTAACCTAAACCTGCAGTGACACTACAGGCGTTATTTCGTTAATAAAAAAAGGGCATGCGCCCTTTTTCCTGGCTAACGTAAAAAAGGATTACTGCTTTTTTCTACGCCGATAGTGGTGGTTGGGCCATGCCCCGGATAAACAACAGTGTCAGCGGGCAGGGTTAACAGCTTCTCTTTAATGCCGCTGAGCAGCTGCGCCTGATTACCGCGCGGAAAGTCAAAGCGGCCAATACCGCCATTAAACAGGATATCACCGACAATCACCTGTCTGCTTTGTGCATCAAACAGCGCGATATGACCGGGAGTATGGCCGGGAATATGCAGGACTTGCAGTTGGATCTCGCCGACCTCAACAATCTCGCCCTCCTGCAGCCATTTGCTCGGTTGAAAGCTCTCGGTGAGCGGAAAACCAAACATTTGACTCTGCGACTCAAGCTGCTCCAGCCAGAACAGGTCTTCCTTTTCCGGACCGATCACGGGCACATTCAGGGCTCTAGCAATCTCCTGCGTACCGCCGACATGATCCAGGTGGCCGTGGGTTAAAATCACTTTATCAACCTCCACGCCCTGCTGCGCAACGATCGATAAAATACGCGCCACGTCTCCGCCGGGATCGACAATGGCAGCTTTTTTGCTTTGTTCACAGATCACTAAACTGCAGTTCTGCTCAAAAGGAGTGACGGGAATAACAATAACTTTCATAATTAACTCTCGATTAAGTTTTAAGCCGTCAGCCGTCAGCTGTTAGCTTTATACTTGCGCTGTATTGAGGCGCTGTTGTTTCTGGTCGGCGACCGCTTTAGCCAGGTGAATATGGTTCATCACATGCACCATGGCTCTCGCGGAAGACTCGATAATATCGGTCGACAGCCCTAAACCGTGGAAGCGCTGATCTTTATAGGTGGCGACAATATCCACCTGACCGAGCGCATCTTTGCCTTCCCCTTTGGCGCTGATCTTGTAGGTATCCATATTGATATCCAGACCGGAGATGCGCATCAGGCATTGGTAGGCCGCATCAATCGGGCCATTGCCGGTGGCTGCTTCAACAACCTTCTTCTCGTCACCTATGGTCATGGTGACGGTTGCCGTCGCGACTTTACCTGAGCCGGATAAGACATCGATATTTTCCAGTTTGTAATATTCAGGCTGATCATTGACCTGATTAAAGAACATTAAGGCTTCCAGATCATAATCAAAAACCTGACCTTTTCTGTCCGCCAACTCCAGGAAGCTGGCATATAGCTCGTCCAGGTCATAATCGCTGTCACGGTAACCTAGCTCCTGCATGCGGTGTTGAATAACATGGCGCCCGGAGCGGGAAGTCAGGTTCAGTTTATTGGTGGAAATGCCGACGCTTTCCGGAGTGATGATCTCATAGGTGTTTTGTGATTTTAACACCCCATCCTGATGAATACCCGAGGAGTGGGCAAAGGCATTGGCACCGACAATCGCTTTATTGGCCTGCACCGGCATATTACAAAGCTGACTGACCAACTGGCTGGTACGGAAAATCTCCACCGGCTTGATATTGGTGCTCAGGCCCAGTTTATTTTTGCGCGTATTAAGGATCATCGCCACTTCTTCAAGTGAACAGTTGCCGGCACGCTCACCAATACCATTCATGGTACATTCGACTTGACGGGCACCGTTTTCAACCGCGGTGATAGAGTTGGCCACAGACAGGCCCAGATCATCGTGGCAGTGTACAGAGATAACCGCTTTATCAATATTAGGTACGCGGTTAAACAGGGTTTGAATAATGCCGCCGAACTCGCTCGGTATGGTATAACCGACAGTATCGGGAATATTGATCGTGGTTGCACCTGCTCGAATGGCTTCTTCAACCATACGGCATAAGTTATCAATCGGCGTACGTCCGGCGTCTTCACAGGAAAACTCAACATCATCGGTAAAGTTACGCGCATATTTAACGGCGTTCACGCCCATTTCCAGAACATCATCAAAACCGCGTCTCAGTTTGTTTTCAACGTGAATAGTCGATGTTGAGATAAAGGTATGAATACGGAAAGCATCCGCTACTTTTAATGCTTGTGCCGCGGCATCAATATCTTTAGGCAGAGCACGCGACAGGGCACAGACGCGGCTGTTTTTAATTTCTCGGGCAATAGTCTGCACCGATTCAAAATCACCCGGCGAGGAGATAGGGAAACCGACCTCCATTACATCTACTCCCAAACGTTCGAGAGCAAATGCGATCTGTAGTTTTTCTTTTACGGTCAGGCTTGCGCTTAGTGCCTGCTCGCCATCGCGCAAAGTAGTGTCAAAAATAATAACTTGATCGGACATGAGAAATCCCTCTTTTTGTGAGTTTAGTAATTCTGCCAAATGAATTAATGAAGCGAACAAGATGATCGGTTGTTAGTTCTTTCGGCATTTACGCAGGTATAAAAAAACCCGCGCAGTGCACGGGTTTTTGGAGTTTTAACTGATGTTATTCAGATACTCGCCACCCGTACGCATTGCGCATAAGGAGTAAAGTTGGCAGTAGTAAGAAAACATTTTTCATCAGTCAATCTCTAAAATTAAGTTTATGGGGTAATAATTACCGTTTTTTAGCAAATGCGTCAAGTTGTTATTACCGTTAAGGGCAGAAAAATGTCCCTGAATTTTGTAGCGTTTAATTTATACGGAGAAAATCGTAACATAAAAGCTGATATTGAGCACTCAGGAGATCAAGATGGCCGATTATGTAAAACCCGATGAAAATGAATTACGCGCGGCACTGACTGATATGCAGTTTTATGTCACTCAGCAGGAAGGAACAGAGCCTGCTTTTAATAATCCCTATTGGGATAATAAGGCGCCGGGCATCTATGTGGATATTGTCTCTGGAGAGCCGCTGTTCAGTTCTCTGGACAAATTTGATGCGCATTGCGGCTGGCCGAGCTTCTCGCAGCCTCTTGACGATAAATTATTAATCGAGAAAAAAGACCATAAACTCTTAGCAGTGCGCACTGAAGTGCGCAGCCGGCAGGCCGACTCCCATCTCGGACATGTCTTTAATGATGGCCCGGCACCGACAGGCTTGCGCTATTGCATCAACTCCGCAGCGCTGCGCTTTATTCCTGTCGAGAAAATGGCCGAGCTGGGTTATCAGGATTGGCTGCCGCTGTTTGAAAAATAAACCATTAACAGCAGCGCTCTGTTTTTACTGTAGGCGGCGAATTTCTGTCTGATTATCGGCGGAACGCTTGCCGCATCTACCGGCACAAAGCCCAGTTTGCTATAAAGCGGCTGCAGATGCGGATAGGGAAAGCAGTAAACAGCCTGTGTTTGTAACAGCAGCAGGCTTTTAAGCAGCTGCGAGGCATAGCCCTGGCCTCTAAATTCGGGAGCACAGGCAACTCCGCTCAGTAACAGTTGCTGGTCGAGTGTTTTTAACTTGGCGCTGCAGATGATCGTTTGCTTTTTGAGAATAAAGACCCTTTCATTGTTGCGTGCGACTCCCTTTTTATAAACGCGTTTATAGAACTGGTTTACTAAAGGCAGTTTAACGGCTTCTAGCTCCATAAATTGACAATCGGACGGCTGCACAATATCTCCTGGATCGGGTAAACTAATGGCTTAAATTATATAGGGCCATATGATGATTGAAACAAATTGCTCACTCAAGCCGTTTAATACCTTTGCTATTGAAGCGAATACTGAGGCATTATTTCATTTTCACGATGTTAAACAGTTACCGGAATTGCTGGCTGTGGTTAAAGCAGTACGCGCAGAAAACAGGCCGGTGCTTATTTTAGGTGCGGGCAGTAATATTCTCTTCTGCGAAGATTTTGCCGGCCTGGTGATTAAGGTTGAACTATCAGGTGTGGACATTCTTGATGACGGTAACAGTTATGTTATTCAAGTTGCCGCCGGTGAAAACTGGCACCAGCTGGTCACTGACTGCATTGAACAGGGCATTAACGGACTGGAAAATCTGGCCTTGATTCCCGGCGTGGTCGGCTCAGCACCGGTGCAGAATATCGGCGCATACGGCAGTGAGTTTAAGGATTTCTGTGAGTCGGTGGAGTATCTGGATCTGCACAGCGGCGAATTTTTTACCTTAACGGCTGCGCAATGCTGCTTTGCTTATCGTGACAGTATCTTTAAACAGCAGCAGATGGCCAATGCCCTAATCACTAAAGTAACTTTAAGACTCGCTAAACAGTGGCAGGCGCATAGCCGTTACGGTTCATTAAATAATTTGCAGGATCAGGAAAAGCTTACCGCTAAACAGATTTATCATTCCGTATGTCGAATCCGCAGTGAAAAATTACCCGACCCGGAGGCCTTAGGTAATGGCGGCAGCTTTTTTAAAAATCCGGTGGTGAATCTGACCCAGGCGAATGCTTTACTGCATTTATACCCGAGTATGCCTCATTATCTGCAGGCGGACGGTAATATTAAACTGGCGGCCGGCTGGTTGATTGATCAGGCGGGTTTAAAAGGAAGATCAATAGGCGGTGCGGCAGTGCATCAGCAGCAGGCACTGGTGCTGATCAATCAGAATAACGCCTCGGCTGCAGATATTATTTTACTGGCCGAATTAGTACGGAGCACGGTAAAAGAGAAGTTCAATGTTAATCTGGAGCATGAAGTGCGCTTTATCGGCAGTCAGGGTGAGACGAATCTAAAACAGGTGGTTAAAAATGTCAGAGCTTAATGAAAAAGGCAATCAGCTGTTAAAGCTGCTTGCAGATGGGGAGTTTCATTCCGGCGAGCATATTGGCCAATTACTAGGAGTATCACGCACCTCGGTTAATAACTATATCAAAGCGCTGCAGGAGATTGGCCTGGATATCTATAAAGTCACGGGTAAAGGTTACTGCAGTGCGGTGCCACTGGATCTGCTCAATGCCGAGAAGATTAAACAGCTGAGTGCTACACACAAGGTGCATGTTGAGCAGATTGTCGATTCCACCAATCAATGGTTATTGGATCGCATTCCTGATTTAGAAAATGGCCAGACCTGCATCAGTGAATATCAGCAGGCAGGAAGAGGGCGGCGCGGCCGCAGCTGGGTTTCCCCTTTTGCTTCGCATCTGTACTTTTCACTCTATTGGCGTTTTGAGGCCGGCATAGATAAGGTTTCCGGACTGAGTCTGCTGGTCGGAATTGCGGTGGTTAATGCTCTGGAAAAAACCGGGCTGCAGGGCGCCTCTTTAAAATGGCCGAATGATATCTACTATCAGGGAAAAAAATTAGCCGGTATTTTAATTGAGTTAAATGCTCAGGCTACGGAAGCCTGCCACTGCGTGATCGGCATAGGTATTAATGTGCGTATGCCGCCGGAACAGGCCAAGCTTATCGATCAGCCCTGGGTGGATCTGCAGCAGTTAAGCACTGCCGGCGTGGATCGTAATCTGCTCAGTGCGACATTAATGACTGAACTGCATCGTCTGTTGGCAGAATATGAGCAGACAGGGCTACAGCCTTACCTGGCGCGCTGGTTTGAACTCGACTGTTTCCTTGATAAAGAAGTTAATCTACTGATTGCTGATAATGTAAAAAGGGGCGTCTGCCGCGGCATTAATGCCCATGGTGCCCTGTTATTGGAGTGTGAGGGTAAGGTTGAAGAGTATATTGGCGGCGAGATTTCGCTGCGTCTGGCGGGGTGATGACTATGCATACAATTTTTATTAGCGGCGCTAACCGTGGTATCGGTCTTGCGCTGGTCGAATATTATCTCCATCTAGGTTGTAGAGTACATGCAACTTTCAGAAAGGCTGACTCCTCTACAGCGCTGCTTGCGCTGCAGCAGGAGTTTAACCAACTCACTTGCCATCAGCTTGATGTGACGGATTATCCGGCCATTGCAAAGTTGCAGGCCAGCCTGCCGGCCATTGATCTGTTGATCAATAACGCAGGCTACTACGGCCCTAAGGGATACGGCTTTGGCAATACGGATGTCGAGCAGTGGCGACGGGTGTTGGAGATAAATACCATAGCGCCGCTGAAGCTGGTGGAAATGCTTTACCCTTTATTGCAGGCGGGCAGCCTGAAGCAGATTGCCTGTATCTCTTCTAAGGTCGGCAGCATGAGTGAAAATACCTCAGGTGGCGGTTATATCTACCGCTCTTCAAAAGCAGCGCTTAATTCGGTGGTTAAAAGCCTGAGCAATGATCTGACCAATAATGGCTTCACCGTGGTGGCGCTGCACCCCGGCTGGGTGCAGACGGAAATGGGTGGCCCGAATGCGCTGATATCTCCCACAGTTAGCGCTCAAGGCTTGGCAAAGGTGATGCAAGGCTTAAGCGTTAAAGATTCCGGGCGATTTCTAAGCTATGACGGCACAGAAATTCCCTGGTAGAGTGAACTTACTCAGTAAATCCGCAGGGAATATGATTCCTCTTTGAGAAGAAAGGCGCAATGAAAATCGCAGCCAGCTGTTTGAACCCATTGCAGGAAAAGGCGGGGAAAAGCGCCTCTCTGGCAGGGAATGGGTAATAAAGTTACTGGATGGCAGAAGCTGCAAAACAGGTTTAAAACGCTTCTGGCTAATGCTCCGCAATCCCAGTAAAGCGAAAATGCACGGCATTAAAATCAACCACCTTATTGTCGCTGATTTTAATCCCCTCACTGCGCAGCAGCTCAATTTTCCTGTCCCTGCCCAGGGCGTAATTGCCTACCTCGCCATTGCTCTTGACCACGCGATGGCAGGGGACAACAATCGGATTGGGATTGGCGGCCATGGCATTGCCGACCGCCTGATAGGCTTTGCTGTGCAGGGCATGGGCAATATCACCATAGGTGACAACTTTACCCTTAGGGATGTGCTTTAACAGCTCATAACACTGCTGATTAAATGTTTTCGGCAATGCTGCTCACCTCTTTTTCTGTCAGGTAACGCCATTCTCCGGGTTTAAGGGCGGCATCTAATGCAATCTCGCCAATTTGCTCGCGGTGTAGCGCAACGACTCTGTTACCAAGAGCGGCAAACATACGTTTAACCTGATGATATTTTCCTTCACTGATGGTCAGCAATACCTCTGTATCTGCAATCACCTTCAAGCTTGCCGGCAAACAGGGCTGCTTTTCGTTTTTCAGCTGAATCCCCTCCTTAAAGCATTGAGCTGCATTTTCCGGCAGTGGTTCGGCCAGATGAACGCGGTAACGCTTGGCACATTTTCTGCGCGGGCTGGTAACCTGATGCGACCATTGACC
>JBFGZH010000090.1:0-9404 GCA_041586895.1 Psychromonas sp.
GCATTTTATTCCTGTGGGAATTGCTTTAACTTAAATTGTAGCAGGCAAATGCTTTTTTAAACCCGATTAAAGCTGAATTTCCTCCCTGCTTACCTGCAGGCGTTCAACCAGACGGCTGGCACGCTGTGTTCTCAGCTTGGCCGCATTGGCCATTAAGCGCAAATCGGCAAATAGCGTCAGGCGTTTTTTGGCACGCGTAATGCCGGTATAAATCAACTCCCGCGTCACCACCGGCAGCGGGTGTTCCGGCAGGGCCAATACGGTATGAGCAAATTCAGAGCCCTGGCTTTTATGCACAGTCATGGCAAAAACAGTTTCAAAGCTGGGTAAACGGCTGCTTTGAAAATCAGCAATAGAGCCATCGGCCATCTGAAAATAAACGCGCAACTGCTTGTCTTCATTGAACAGGCAGATACCGATATCACCATTATATAAGCCTAAGTGGTAATTATTTTGCGTGATCATAACCGGCCGGCCGGGATACCAGCTATTATAGCCACTTTCTGCTGGCACCAGCTGTTTATTGATTAAGCCGGCTTTGATTAATATACTTTCACAGCGCTTATTAATCTCGGCAACGCCCCACTCCCCCTGACGCGTGGCACAAAGCACTTTAAAGTCATTAAAGGTTTTTAGTAACTGTTTAGCATGCTCCCGGTTGTTTTCTGTGATCACCGCCAGACTGCTCAGGTAGGGGGCATAACCTTCCAGTATCAATTTATCTAATTCAGAAAAACCCTGCTCATTATTGGCAAAATAGCTGAGATCACTGTAATCATTACACAGCTGCAGGATCTTTTTACTGCCGGCTTGACCGCAATTGACCGCCTTGGCCAGATAACCTATTCCTGAGTATTGGTCAAAACGATAACTTTTACGCAATAGGCATAAATTATCCGCCATCCCCTCAGCCCCATATTGAGCTTGGAGTAACGAACTAAAACCGGTGAGCTCGGCGAGCTGTTGTGCTTTATCTAAGCTGTAACCGGATTCGATAAAGTGACAGATATCCCCTAACACCGCGCCCGCCTCCACCGAGGCCAGTTGATCTTTATCGCCTAACAAAATCAGGCGAGCATGCTCCGGCAGGGCCATTAACAGTTTTGCCATCAGTGACAGATCCACCATAGAGGCTTCATCCACCAGCAGCAGATCCAGGTGCAGCTGTTTATTTTGATCATGGCGGAAATGGTTACTGTTGGCTTTTACTCCCAGTAAGCGATGGATGGTACTGGCTTCCGTGGGAATTTTCGCTTTTAACTCGCTCGCTATATTTAATTCCGTTAAGGCATGGCTGATCGATTCGCTTAAGCGTGCCGCCGCTTTACCGGTTGGCGCCACCATTTTGATCAGCAGCTCCGGCTTGACCTTGAGCAGCAGTGCCAGCAGTTTAGTCACTGTGGTGGTTTTACCTGTTCCCGGCCCGCCGGAAATAACGCAGCGCGCCGAGCTTAATGCCAGGGCCGCACTGACTTTCTGCCAGTCGCAGCGCTGCTCTTCCGTGATTAATTCATGCAATAACTGCAGATCCGAGCTTTGCTTCGCCTGCATAAAAACGCTTTCAATCTTATCCCAGTCCAGCCTTGCCTGCGGCACAATATCTAAAAAGTTGCAGCATAATTTACGCAGCGACTGGCTCTTATCGCTGCACCAGGCTTGCCAGAGATAGTCATAGTTCACGGCAAATAAAGCATCCAACTCCGCTTTGATATCACCTGTTAAAATCACTCGCGGCTGGGCTAATAATTTATCGGCAATCAGCTGTTCAAACTGTGCATAACGGTTGAGATACAGCGCATTAAACTGCAGGGTTAATGGCGCCTGCTCACCGACGCACACAGATTCACTTAATAGCGCATGCACCTCCTGGCTATTGTGCAGTAAAGATTCGATATTATGCGTCTGACAAAAGTGCTGCAGATCAATCTCACTGCTTAAGCATTTTTCATTAAGGTGCGCCGCCATCTGCTCAAGCGGCAGGCAGATATGCCCCATGCCTAAATATTCACTGGCAAAGGCGACACTTAGCGTGGTCAGTTTATCTGCCCCCAGATCACTGATAAATTTTGCAAAGTGGTAATCAATCGGGCGCAGCAGCCCGGATTCTTTCCACTGTTTCAGTTGCGCTAGCATAGCGACTCCTGTGGTAATTCAAGCGCCTGAGATTGGCCTGAAAAAAGCTTATCCAGGCCGTCTATTAAGGCAAACTCGGGTTTATTAAAGTACACGCCAAACTGCGTATCGCCCTGCATGCCGCGTAGAAAAGTATAAAAGACGCCGCCAATATGGCTATGATAGTCATAATCAGGCAGACGCGATTTTAACAGGCGGTGCAGCGCCAGGGTATAAAGCTGATATTGAAAATCATATCTATGTTCAATCATCGCCCGCTCAATATTGTCCTGATTATAATCTTCCAGGCTGTCACCCAGGTAGTTTGACTTATAATCAAGGACATAATATTTACCGTTCATAACAAAGGTTAAATCGATAAAGCCTTTTAAGAAGCCCTGCACGCTTTGAAAGTGCAGTTCACCGGCGCGGGCGGAAAGCGGATCATAGCGTTGCAGCAGTTTATTGACCTGAGGCGCGTGAATCAGTCGCATATTGATAAAAAACTGCATCTCAATTTTTATCTGTGCGGGCGTTAACGCGCTCAGTTTAATGCCCGATTGAGGTATTAACGGCTGCGCGACAATCTGCCCTATCCAGTTTGCTAACACCTCCGCCCAGGCTTGCGGCTCGTCATAAAAGTGTTGCTGCAGCTGCTCAGTCAGCAAGGCGGTTAAACTCTCCCTATCCGTTTGTTGAAAATCAATCTCTTCCAACAGCTGATGCAGAAAAGAGCCATGCTTTGCCCCCCTTGGAAAAGTAAAGGGACTTTTTAACGCCGCCTGCTCGGTTATTGGTTTTGCCGGCGTCGGCACTTTTTCAGCTTCTGCTGCGAGCGTATGAAAACGCGACAGAGAGGAGTAGCTGCTAATCCAGTAATTCCTTTCTATCTCACCGTTAAACTGCGCCGGCTCCTGCAGCAGGCGCTGCTCCTGTTGTACCTGATAAGGCGCATTATCCGCGGCAGGCATGCTGCGGATCGAGATATTGTTCGAGGTTCTAGCCATCCCTTCCAGCACCTCATTTAAACGTGCCGTATCACCGGCGAGCAGATCCTTACCGCCCTGCAGACAGATATAACCGAGGGCACTCTTTGCTAACGGACTGTTTTTACTATTGCCGCTTTTGTAACTGCCAATGCCGATATAACAGCGATAAACACTGCGCGTCAGACCGACATACAATAACCGCAGATCTTCCGCCAACTGCTCCTTTTCGGTCAGCTGTTGATGATTTTTGCTGCACTCCAAGTCATAAATCAACTGATTATTGCGCTCCGGATCATGATATAAACAGTCGCGTGGCTTTTGGTATAAACCGGTAAAGGGCATAAAGACGATATCGTATTCCAGGCCCTTGGATTTATGCAGGGTACTGACCTGCACCAGATCTTTTTCACTTTCCAGGCGTTGCTTCTGCTCGCCGGCCTCACCATTTTCTTCCTGAATCTGTTGCGCGAACCAGCGCAGCAGGGCAAAGTTGCCGTCATAATCAACGCTGTTTTTCTGTAACAGCTCGGCCAGATGCAGGACATCGGTCAGTGCCCGCTCTCCCTGCGGCAGATTAAGCAGATGCGCGCTTATCCCCTGCTGATGAAAGAGTTTATGGAGCATGGCTAATACCCCGTCTCTTTCCCAAAGCAGACGATAGTCCATAAACTGGGCAATTTTTTCCTCCCAAAGGGGGTTATCGGCAAGCAGCTGATGAATCTGGTAAGGCGTTAAGGCAAACAGCTTACAGGCGATTGCACTGCGCAATAGGCGTTCATTTTCCGGGCTTAAACAGGCCTGGAGAATACGCAGCAGATCTTCTGCCAGCGGGGTGGCGTAGACACTCTCTTTCAGCGACAAATAAACACTGTTAATATTTTCATTAAACAGTGCCTTGCGGATCTCCGCCGCCTCTTTACCGGTGCGTACCAAAATAGCAATATCATTGGCCCGCAGCGCCCTTTTCTGCCCCTGCTCATCCTCCAGATAAGCTTTGCCCTGCTGCGCTAACTGTAATATCGTTTTGATCTCATTGACGCAGGCCTGAGTAATGGACGCTTTAAAGCCCTGCGTATTTTCCCCGCCGACCGGGTGAATAAACTGCAGCGCCGTAGCCCTGCTGTCATCTTTATTCTCTATCAGCAGTTTTTTGCGTTTAATGTCCGGCGCTTTTACGGCAATAAAGGGAATATCCTCATCATAGATAAAAGGCGCCGGGCAGTAGTTAAAAAAAGCATTGGCGGCATCGATCATCTCTTCACTGGAGCGGTAGTTATAATCTAGGCTGTAATGTGCACTGACATTTTTTCTGGCCTGCATATAGGTAAAGATATCCGCTCCGCGAAAGCTGTAAATCGCCTGTTTCGGATCGCCAATCATAAACAGGCCGCTATTTTTATGCGTTTCACTGTGCGCCGCTTCAAGCTGATAGATACTGTGAAAGATGCGATACTGCACCGGATCGGTATCCTGAAATTCATCGATAAGCGCAACCGGATAAGCTCCTTGAATCTGCTGTGCCAGATGCTGATCGACAGAGTGCTGCAGCGCCTCATCTAAACGGATCAGCAGATCATCAAAACCTAATAACATCTGCAGCTGTTTGCTGGACTGCAGGTGTGCCCGCACCCAGTGGGTTGCCTTGATCAGCAGGGTATTTTTTAACGACAGATCTTCTTCAAGCAGCGCTTCGATCTGTGCAAACACCGCATGTACAGGTTTGGCGCCCTTTGGCGTTTTTTCATCTAAGGTTTTCTGGGAAAATCTAAACAGATTTTTCGGTAAGGTTAACGAATAGTCGGACTTATAGGCCCACTGTGAAACCTCCGCTAACCATTTAGGTAAGTTGGCCTTATTGTAAGTGCGTTTAGCGACATCGGAATGGTTGATAATATCCAGGTAATCCGCTTCATTTTTTATCCAGCTCTCTTTGACCCTTTCAATGGCATTCAGGCTGGCCTCATATTTGCTTTTAAAATCAAAGTCTGTGATCGACGGCAAGAACTGCAGATCCGCTCTGGATAACCAACTGCGCAGCTCATTTTTAAGCTGCTGCGGATTCTGCCAGTAACTGAAGATAAGCTCGCTTAACGGCGTCGACAGGTCATAGAAATGGCTGCGCCAGAAATCATTACAGGTCTGCAGCAGCAGTTTTGATTCATCTTCCAATAGTGTTTGCTGGAAAAGGCTGCCTGATTCAAAGGCATTCTGCATCAGCATCCGCTGGCAGAAACCATGGATAGTGTAAATCGCCGCTTCATCCATCTGCAGTTCAGCATAACGCAGCAGGCGGATGGCCAGTTGCGGATCTTCACTCTGTTCAATCAGGGCCTGCGTAAAAGGGTCAGCACTGTGCCCGAGCAGAAAGGCCAGACGTACCTGTTGAATACGCTCGCGAATACGCGAGCGTAACTCGGCGGTGGCCGCCTCGGTAAAGGTCACCACCAGGATCTGCTCAACCGTCAGCGGCTTCTGATGGGCATGCTCTCCACCATGACCGAGTAACAGACGAATAAACAGACTGGCAATGGTATAGGTTTTTCCGGTACCGGCAGAGGCTTCAATCAGGCGCGTGCCATACAGCGGAAAGGTCAGCGGATTCAATGATGAAACCGCTAGCGCTGTTGTTTTTAATTCACTCATTCGACCTCCTCCCATTCACCATACTCAATGGTACTGATATTGGCTAATAGGGGTTTAAATACCTGTATCGCCAGTCTCTCAAATTCTAACCAGTGATCTTCTAAATTATCGTAACAGCGCTGAATATAGGGATCTTCTCCCTCAGCATAACCTCGGCTATTGTTAAATACCTCGAGCGCCGCTTTCTGAGCGTCGGCGCGCGCTTCAAAGCTGAGATCCTCTAAAATAAAACATTCCGGCTGGTAGGCGTTGACCACCATACTCCAGGCAAAGGCGCTTTGAATAAAGAAAGGTAACGGACTCTGCAACCCCTGTTCATAGAGAGCGATTAATTCGCTTAATTTCTGGTAGGCATAATCGGCAGTCAGCTCTTCAAAATAGATACCGTTCGCCTGGCCGAACAGACTGGAGTTAAGGTTTTCGCCATAAGCGATGCAGTAGCAAAGATGCTCAACCCATAAGGAGAGCACATCTTTGCCCTTTATACTGCCGGTTTTTACCCGTACCAGGCCATTTTCACAATGATCGCTTAACTCTCCGAGCAGGCGCTTTTCGGCAAACTGAATATCAATATCAATGGTTTCAATCTCACCGACAAAATAGCCTGCGGTCAAGGCGGCCAGATCACTCATGCTCTGCAGATCTTTATTGAAGATAAGTGCGGCGAACTCTCCTAGAGGCAATTCACCGCTTGCCTTGACTTCAATAAATAACTGATCTAATGACTTGCCTTCCAGTGCATATTCAAACTGTCTGTTTTTCAAATGGTACTGCTGCAGATTATTCAAGGAGAAGGGTTCATCATTATCCTGCTCATTAGTATCCAACTCAAAGTGAACGCCCAGACGCTGATTAAAAAACGCCTTGCAGGGGTGCCTTAAAAACTGTTTCAGATGCTGCAGTTGAATCTCCGCTAACGGCTCATCAAGCGGCAACTGCTCAATCTGCTCCGCGCTGTGCCGCGCTGTCTCCTGCTGCGCCTGCCACCAGTTAGGATTATAGGTTTTAAACTCGCCCAGATAATAGGACTCGCTGAAACTCTGCATCGGATAACTATGGTTAAGGAAGGCCAGCAGCGCCTTTTCGGCGATAGCAAGGGGATCATGCTGATTGTGCGCTAACACAAAACTCTGCTGGCAGTAATTAAGCAGCTCCGAGACTAGTACCGAGGGCATCTTATCGCTGTTATCATGAATATTGTGTCCGATATAGCTGATATAGAGTTTATCCTGTGCAGAAAGCAGCGCTTCGAGAAACAGGTAACGATCCTCTTCCCGGCGCGAACGATCGCCGCGGTTACGATGACCGGCCATCAAATCAAAGCCCATCGGCACGATATTGCGCGGATACTGGCCATCATTCATGCCCAGCAGGCAGACCACCTTAAAGGGAATAGAGCGCATCGGCATCAAGGTACAGAAATTAACCTGTCCGGTTAAAAAACGCTGGCTGTTGGACTGTGTGGCCAGGTGGTTTTGCAGATGTTCAAGCAGCACCAGCAGCGATACCGGCTGCACAAACTGCGCCTGCTCGGTATAACTGAGCAGATTGTCAAACTGCTCTCTAATCAGGCTGAAAACAGCCGTGTTTTCTTCATCTTCAGCATAAAAAGTGTCGATCAGCTGATAGCCGAACGCCTGCCACTGCTGGGCGTTATAGGGCTGTTTAAGCGCTTCTTCGAGGATGATCAGCGCATCAATAAAATCAATAAAGCGCCCTAACAGATCCCCCTGTAAGCCCTGCACCTCATCATAGGGAGAGATATCGGCAAACATGGCATCGCCCATCGCATAACCAAGGAGCATACGCTTGAGACCGAAAACCCAGCTGTTTTGCGGCAGCTCGGGGAGATCCCACTGGGTGGCGCTTTTTTCATTGAGCCCCCAGCGAATGCCGCTTTCATTAATCCACTTCTGCAGCAGCACAAAGTCGTTCTGATCTAATTGAAAGCGCCGTAAAATAGCCGGCACCTCCAGCAGCGCAAAAATATCTTCGCGGGTATAACGGCTCTGATTCAGGTTAAGCAACTGCAGAAAACTGACCAGAATCGGGCTTTCCTGTTGCGCACTGACATCGGAGATAGAAAACGGAATAGAGCGTTGTTTTTCCACGCTGGCAAATACCGCCTGCACATAGGGGGCATAGTGATCGATATTGGGCACCATCACAATGATGTCTTTTGGGGTCAGACTGCTGTCCGCCGCAAACATCGCCAGTAAATTGTCATGCAGCACTTCGACTTCGCGCATCACACTGTGGGCAAGGTGCACGCTCAGTGACTGGTCATCGCTATTGATCAGCGCGCGCGGCGAAACATCCAGGGCTAATGCGCAACTGCTGTCCTGGAGATTTAAAATATCCGCCTGAATATGATGCAACAGGCTGTCGCGCTCGATATCGACAAAGGCATCGACCTCCTGCTGCTCCAGGGAATAGAGCTGATACAAAAAGTCACGGCCCATTTTCCCCATTGACGCCAATAAAGGATTACCCACCTCCAACTCAGGATCAGCGCTCATCGCCCAATCTCTATGTGCTGCATCTTTCTGCCAGCTGCTCTCTGCTAAGTTCTGCAGCTGCCCCTGAGCCACGGTTAATTTAGGGCGGCTTTGCGCAAAGCGTTTACCGAGCAGCTTAGGATCGACAATATCCGCCCAGTAATAACGGCAGGGATTGGTTAACAGAAAATGCACCTCACAATGCTCAGCCAGCCCCAGTAGCGCCTGCAGATAAGAATCCGGCAGAGCCGAAATACCAAAGACAAAAATCCGCTGCGGCAGATGACTCAGGCTTTTCTGCTCAGCCAGTTTAGCTAAAAAATCCTGATACAAACCGGCACGATGATAGGCCTTACCCTGCTCGGCAAATCCCTGTTCAATGGTCGCCGCAAGTTTTTTCCACAACTTCGCCTGCCAGCGCTGTTCGCCTAACCATAGGGGCACCGCATGCGGATTATCCGCCGTCCAGGAAGCTAACTCCTGCTCGGAGCTGCTTTCCCAGGCGGCAATCCACTGCGGACGGTAGACTAAATACTGGTCAAAAATATCGGCAATCTTCTGGCTGAGCTGAAAGCGTTTGCGTAACTGCGGATCATTCTCAAGATAATGCAGTAACGCGGCAAAATCAGGGTCATCGAGACATTCCGGCAACAGCTGCATGATCTGCCAGGCCATCGATGTTTTATTAAACGGACTTTTATCCGGCACATCCGGCAGCAGCGCTTTAAACTGTTGCCAGATAAAGCTGGCCGGCAGTGGAAAATCGATATTTGCCGCAATCCCCGTCGCTTCGGCAATCTGCAGCTGCAGCCACTGCGCCATGCCGGGGCTCTGCACAAGAATGGTCTCATTGGCAAAGGGATCGTCAAGCGGTGCCTGCTGCATCAGAGCAACAAGCAGATCTTTTAATAAGTCTAATTGATTGGAGTGGTAAACCTGAAACACAAGCAGCGCCTTTTAATAAATACACTTTTAATACTACACTTAACATGCTTGAATATAAAAAGTAAATATAATCATTATGTTATTGTCGAAGCGGCAGGCTTAAAATTAGGCTTCACTGTTGTTGCCTGCTTGATACTCAATAGCCGACGCAGTAAACAGAATAGGGATAAGCGATGAATTTATTTAGTAAAACACACTTTATTATGCTGGCCGGGGC
>JBFGZH010000091.1:0-9358 GCA_041586895.1 Psychromonas sp.
ATCACTAATCACCCATTACTAATCACTAATCACTCATCACCCATTACTAATCACTCATCACCCATTACTAATCACTAATGACTAATGACTAATCACTAATCACTAATCACTAATCAAACAGTGCGCGTAAGCTGGCGATGCCCTTCTCTGCAACCTGTTTTCTCTGCTCTTCGGTCTTTTTGCGCGGGCCGCTTTCCCAATCCAGATCCTCCTGCGGCAGTTCCAGTAAAAAGCGGCTCGGTGTCGGTTTGATCAACTCACCATACTGGTTGCGCTCTTTGGCGAGAATAAAGGTTAGCTCCTGCTGCGCACGGGTAATACCCACATAAGCGAGGCGGCGCTCCTCTTCAACATTATCCTCATCGATGCTGACCTGGTGCGGCAGAATGCCCTCTTCCATGCCGACCATATAGACAAAGGGAAACTCCAGCCCTTTGGAGGCATGCAGGGTCATCAGTTGGACCTGATCCAGCTCCTCTTCCTCTTCATTGCGCGAAAGCATATCGCGCAGCGTCAAACGCGCCACTACCTGCTCCAGAGTCATCGCCTCATCCAGATCATCCCCCTTCAACATCTCAGTGACCCATTTAAAGAGCATAGAGACATTTTTCATGCGCATCTCCGCCGCCTTCGGGCTGGGACTGCTTTCATAGAGCCAGTCCTCATAACCGATATCGCGGATCATATCGCGGACCACATCCACCGGCTCTTCACGCTTTAATCTGTCATTGAGCTCCACCAGCCAGCGGGTAAAGGCCTGCAGTGACTGTAAGCCCTTACCGGATAAGGTCTGCTCCAGCCCCAGCTCAAAACTGCTGGCAAACAGGCTGCCATGACGCAGATTGGCATAACTGCCCAGTTTTTCTAAGGTCGTCGGGCCGATCCCGCGGCGCGGCGTGTTGACCACGCGTAAAAAGGCATTATCGTCGTCATGATTCACCAGCAGCTTCAGATAAGCCATAATATCTTTCACTTCACTGCGCGCAAAAAAGGAGGTGCCGCCACTAATGCGGTAGGGAATACGGTTTTCCATCATCACCTTTTCCAGCAGACGGCTCTGATGGTTGCCCCGATAGAGCACGGCATAATCTTTAAAGGAGGTGCCGTTCATAAATTTATGTCCGGAAAGCTCCATCACCACCCGCTCTGCTTCATGCTGCTCATTTTTGGCATACAGCACTTTCAGCGATTCGCCATAAGCAAGCTCACTGAACAGGCGCTTGTCGAACTCATGCGGATTATTGGCAATAAGAATATTCGCTGATTTTAAGATACGCTGGCTGGAGCGGTAGTTCTGCTCCAGTTTGATCACTTTCAGCTGTGGAAAATCCTTCTGCAGCAACATCAAGTTTTCCGGACGGGCGCCACGCCATGAATAGATAGACTGGTCATCATCACCAACCACAGTAAAGCGGGCACGCTCTCCGACCAGGGCTTTAATCAGTTCATACTGGCTGGTATTGGTATCCTGATACTCATCCACCAGCAGATAGCGGATGCGCTTCTGCCAGCGCAAACGCACCTCTTCCTTATGCGTGAGCAGCAAGGTCGGCAGCACAATCAGATCATCAAAATCCAAGGCGTTATAGGCCTTTAACTGGCGCTGATAAAGATCGTAACAATGGGCAAACAGCACTTCACGCTCACCCTTTGCCTGTTTTATCGCCTGCGGCGGTAACACCAGGGCATTTTTCCAATTCGAGATCTGCGTAATTAAGGCTTTCAGGAGATCCATATCTTCCTGTAGCTGCTTTTCGGTCAGCTCTTTTAACAGCGCCAGCGTATCCTGATCATCAAACAGGGTAAAACCGGCTTTCATGCCCAGGGTTTTATATTCCCGCTTAATAATATCCAGCCCCAAAGAGTGAAAAGTCGACACCATCAAACCACGAGCTTCTTTGCGGCCAAGCGTTTGCCCGACACGCTCCTTCATCTCCCGGGCCGCTTTATTGGTAAAGGTCACGGCGGCAATATTTTTTGCCGCATAATCACAATTCTGCACCAGATGCGCAATTTTATTGGTGATCACACGGGTTTTACCACTGCCCGCGCCCGCTAATACAAGACAGGGTCCAGAGATCATTTTAACGGCGGCATCTTGCCCGGCATTAAGCTTCATGGTTTTTCCTAAGTACGAATTACAGGCGGCAATTTTACGTCAGTTTGAGGGGAATACCAAGAGCAGAGGAAGCCGGGGCGTTTTTGCATACGGGAATATTCCGGGGCCGCGGCTTCAGCCGCGCAGTTATTTGCTTGCACATATATCGCTCGGCTAAAAACAGGACTCGCAGATCTCGTCCGCTCATGCCCCTAGGCTGTCGCCTAATTCGCCCGAGGCCCCGAGTGTAGCTGCGAAAAAGAGTCGCAAATATAGTTTCTCGGTTAAAATTTATAACCTACTGTTAATGCCGTTTGCGTCAACGCAGTATCCACAAACACATCCGCAAATTGATAATAATCCAGGCTTAAATCGGCATAAAAAGGCTGTTGTTGAAAACGTATCCCTATTCCGACAAAGAGGTTATCATCATCAAATTCACCGCCTGATGAAAACTGCTCTGAATAATAGAGTAAGCCGAGTTTGGCATAAGGTTTAATAAAACTATCCTGCACAGGAAAAGCGCCGCCCAGGTCGAGGCTCAACTTGAAAGATTCTCCCCGCAGACTGATTCCGTCTATGCGCTCACGATTCGTTTCATAGGAGATAGCGACGCCAAGCATCTGATTAAAATCGTAACCCGCTTCAAGCTTAATGCCTTCACCGTAATCATCCTTCCACAACTGATAGTCATCCTCCCCGGCGGTAATGGATGTTTGTGACAGGCCGGCGCCGATGCGCCAACCCGTGAATTGATCGGCGCTGGCAAAGGTGGCTGATAACATGCCGGATAAGAGAATGAACAATACCCCTTGATGCTTATTCATAAGGCGATCCTTAGTGGGAGACACTCAAATTATAGCTCAGCCAGAAATTCCCACACAGCCACTAAGCAGGCGGGATGAATTAAACAGAAAAACAAGGCGGATAAATCCCGCGCCCTAAACAGCGATAACAGGCAAAAAAAAGCCCCACGTTGAAGTGAGGCTTAGTCATGCACATGGACGGCTAATTACTTACCGTGCGGGCGCATATGCGGGAAGAGCAACACGTCACGTATGGTATGGCTGTTAGTAAATAACATCACCAGACGGTCGATACCTATACCCTGGCCTGCCGTTGGCGGTAAACCGTGCTCCAGTGCGGTGATATAATCTGCATCGTAGAACATAGCTTCATCATCACCGGCATCTTTCTGCGCCACCTGGTCAAGAAAACGCTGCGCCTGATCCTGAGCATCATTAAGCTCGGAGAAACCATTGGCCAGTTCACGTCCGCCAACAAAGAACTCAAAGCGGTCGGTAATGCTTGGATCCTGATCATTACGGCGTGCCAGCGGTGAAACTTCGGCCGGGTAGGCAGTAATAAAGGTCGGCTGCATCAGTTTATGCTCAGCGGTTTCTTCAAAGATTTCAGTAAGAACCTTACCTTCACCCCAGCTGTCCTTAAGATGAATGTTCAGACGTGCTGCCAGTGCTTTCAGACTTTCCATGCTTTCCAGCTCTTCAGCTTGTACGCCTTCATTGTGAGCCAGTACCGCCTCCTTCATGGTCATACGCGTAAACGGCGCGCCAAAGTCAAACTCATGCTCACCGTACTGAACCAGATTTGAACCTAAGACATTGCTGGTGATAGTACGCAGCATATCCTCGGTCAGATCCATCAGATCCACGTAATCCGCATAAGCCTGGTAGAATTCAATCATAGTGAATTCCGGGTTGTGGCGCGTCGACACACCTTCGTTACGGAAGCTACGGTTGATTTCAAAAACACGCTCAAAACCACCCACGACTAAACGCTTCAGGTTCAGCTCAGGGGCAATACGCAGGTACATATCCAGATCCAGCGCATTATGGAATGTCTCAAAGGGTTTTGCGGTTGCACCACCGGGAATCGCCTGCAGCATAGGCGTTTCCACTTCCATAAAGTCACGCTCATTCAGGTAGTGACGGATCGCATTGACGATTTTATTACGCAGAATAAAGGTACGGCGCGACTCTTCATTGGCGATTAAGTCCAGGTAGCGTTGACGGTAACAAGCTTCGGTATCAGAGAGACCGTGGAACTTATCCGGCAACGGACGTAATGCCTTAGTGAGAATACGGATTTCGCTCACCTTAATGCTCAGCTCATTGGTTTTAGTCTTAAATAAAACCCCCTTCGCACCAATAATATCCCCTAGATCCCACTTTTTAAATTCACTGTTGTAGAAACCTTCCGGCAGGTTATCGCGAGCCACATAAACCTGAATACGGCCGCCCATATCCTGCAGCGTTGCAAAACTGGCTTTACCCATCACACGACGCATCATCATACGTCCGGCAACGCTGACTTCTACCGCCAGCTCTTCTAACTCTTCTTTGCTCTTGTCATCATATAACTCATGCAGATCATCAGAGATATTTTCACGACGGAAATCATTGGGAAAAGCCTGCCCCTTGGCACGCATCTCATCAAGCTTAGCCAGACGCTGTGCCAGGATCTCATTTATCTCTTCTTTAGGTGCTTCTGCTTCACTATGTACAGACATTTTTTTTCCTATTATCTTGCGCAATTAATTGCTTATTAATCTATCGAAGACAGGCGTTAATGCCGTCTTCTGCTTTATTCTCACTGCTAAGTCTTTACAACCCTGACTTAAGGCTGGCTTCAATAAACTTATCCAGGCCACCATCAAGCACCGCCTGAGTATTGCGGCTTTCAACACCGGTTCTTAAATCTTTAATCCGCGCATCGTCCAAAACATATGAGCGGATTTGACTGCCCCAACCGATATCGGCTTTATTATCTTCACTGATCTGCTTTTCCGTATTCTGTTTCTGCAGCTCATATTCATACAATTTAGCTTTCAACTGCTTCATCGCCTGATCTTTGTTTTTATGCTGAGAGCGATCCGTCTGGCACTGCACCACAATATTGGTCGGTACATGGGTAATACGTACCGCCGACTCTGTGGTATTAACGTGCTGACCACCGGCACCCGAAGCACGGTAAACATCGATACGCAGATCGGCCGGATTTATCTGCACCTCGATATTATCGTCAATTTCCGGGTAGACAAAAGCGGATGCAAATGAGGTATGGCGACGCCCTGTCGAATCAAAGGGGGATTTACGCACTAAACGGTGTACACCGGTTTCCGTGCGCAGCCAACCAAAAGCATACTCGCCGGAAAAACGGATAGTCGCGCCTTTAATACCGGCCACATCACCGGGTGACACTTCCATCAGTTCGGTTTTATAACCGTGCGCCTCGCCCCAACGCAGATACATACGCAGCAGCATATTCGCCCAGTCCTGCGCTTCTGTGCCGCCGGAGCCGGATTGAATATCCAGATAGCAGGAGTTCGCATCCTGCTTGCCGGAGAACATACGGCGAAACTCTAAGGTTTCTAATTTTTTTTCTAATTCATCCGCTTCATTTTGTGCTTCATTAAAGCTGTCCTGATCCTGCTCTTCAACCGCCATCTCCACCAGCATCTGAATCTCTTCGGCGCCTTCGGTCAAGCTATCAATGGTCTCCACGACCAGTTCCAGGGCACTGCGCTCTTTACCTAAGGCCTGAGCGCGCTCCGGCTCATTCCAGACTTCCGGAGACTCTAACTCGCGGCTGACTTCTTCTAAACGTTCTGCTTTGGCGTCATAGTCAAAGGTACCCCCTAAGCAGCTCAGTGCGCTCAGTCAGGTCTTTCACTTTATTTAAAATAGGGTTGATTTCAAACATCGAAAATCTCAATTAGCTTGCTAACAAAAAGAGACGAATTTTAACCAAAATAACAACAAATATATAGTGTAGATAGAAAATAAACCTGGAGCTTGGAAAATTAGGCTAAGAAAGGTTTTCAGGAGCAGAAAAAACGTTGCGTCATTGGTCTTTTTACCCGCAAATAACGCGCTAACCACTCATGAAATCTGGCCTGCAGATGATAACCTGTGATGCGATGATACTCTTTGCCCTCCTTGAAGATAATAAAAGTCGGAATAGCGGCAAGCTTGAGCTCAGCGGCAAGCACCTGTTCACTTTCGCTATTGACCTTGAGAAAAAGCGCATCGCCTCTAAAACTCTCGTTTAAATTGACAAATACCTGCGCCATCTCCCGCGAGGTGCCCGACCAGCTGCCCCAAAAATCGACCACCACAGGTAGACTTGAGTGTGCGATAAAGCGTTTAAATAACGCCGTCTCGGCGTCAATCGGAGTATCGGGCAATAGCCGCGTCTGGCACTCTGCACACTGGGCAGATTCCGGCTCTTCACTAATCTGCTCCCTGGCAATATGATTAAGTGCCAAACAATTCGGGCAAACAAGAATTTCCATACTCATCACTCCTTCCCGGCAACCATTAGCCAGGCAGCTACTATTAAAAATAGCCCATACGTCCAAAAAGTAATAAAAATTGTCCGTTTTAGTACATTTGTTGATGCATTTATTTCTCATTACAGTAAAGTTAAGCGACATCATTGTGATGCAACAAAGTTCGCTCCCACCCGATACAGGTGGAAAGTGACGCAATTTACCAATTGTACTAAGGAGATTTTTATGGAAATGTTATCTGGCGCCGAAATGGTTGTCCGCTCACTACAGGATGAAGGTATTGAACATATCTTCGGTTACCCCGGAGGTTCTGTACTGGATATCTACGATGCAATTTTCCAGTGTAGTGATATTGAACATTTCTTAGTCCGCCATGAACAAGCAGCCGTACATATGGCCGATGCTTATTCACGGGCAACAGGAAAAGTAGGTACAGTTTTAGTGACCGCCGGCCCTGGCGCAACCAACTGTATTACCGGTATTGCCACCGCCTATATGGATTCGATTCCGCTGGTTGTGATATCCGGACAGGTACCTACTAACTGGATTGGCGATGATGCCTTTCAGGAAACCGATATGATTGGCGTTTCCCGCCCGGTCGTTAAGCACAGCTTTTTATGCAGTCATGCACAAGATCTGCCGATGATCATTAAGAAAGCCTATTATATTGCTGCCAGCGGTCGTCCCGGCCCGGTTGTTATTGATATTCCCAAAGATGTACAGAACCCGCTTAACAAGTACCCCTATGAGTACCCGAAAAGTGTTTCGTTACGCTCATACCAACCGACAGTCAGCGGTCATAAAGGGCAGATAAAGCGCGCGCTAACGGCTTTGTTAGAAGCGAAAAAGCCGGTGCTCTATGTGGGCGGCGGTGCGGTCCTCTCTAACGCATCAAAACAGATTATTGAACTGGCTGAAAAGCTGAATCTACCGGTCACTAATACCCTGATGGGATTAGGCGCCTTCCCCGGCCAGCATAAACAAAATATCGGCATGCTCGGTATGCACGGTACCTATGAAGCCAATTTAACCATGCACAATGCGGATCTGATCTTTGCCATCGGCTCACGCTTTGATGATCGTGTTACCAACCATGTCGATAAGTTCTGCCCGAACGCAAAAATCATGCATATCGATATCGATCCGACCTCTATCTCGAAAAATGTGCATGTCGACCTGCCGATTGTCGGCTCCGTTGATATCGTCCTGCAGCAGATGCTGGATCTCTTAGCGGACAGCAAAGCCAGCAACGATAGTGAAAAAATCAAAGAGTGGTGGGAACAGATTGAGCAATGGCGAGCCAAAAACTGCCTGGCCTACAAGACTTCACCAACGCATATTAAGCCGCAGCAGGTCATTGAAAGCTTATACAAGGTCACTCATGGTGATGCGATCCTGACCTCAGATGTTGGTCAGCACCAGATGTTTGCAGCCCTTTATTACCCGTTCAAAGAGCCGCGCCAGTGGATCAACTCCGGTGGTTTAGGGACTATGGGCTTTGGTCTGCCGGCTGCTATCGGCGCTAAAATTGCCCATCCGGAGCGAACCGTTTGCTGTATTACAGGTGACGGCTCGATTCAGATGAACATTCAGGAACTGTCCACCTGCATGCAGTACAATATTCCGGTGATTATTGTCCTGCTTAATAACCGCTCTCTGGGCATGGTTAAGCAGTGGCAGAAGATGTTCTACGGCGGCCGTCAATCACACTCCTATATGGACAGCGTGCCTGACTTCGTCAAACTGGCGGAAGCCTACAACCATATCGGTATTCGAGTGGACCGTATTGAAGAGCTGGAGCCGGCATTTGAACGCGCCATGGAACTGAAAGATCGCGTGGTATTTATTGATATTGCCGTCGATCCGGAAGAGCATGTATACCCGATGCAGATAAAATTCGGCAGCATGGAAGATATGTACCTGAGCAAAACGGAGAAGACTAATGCGTAGAATTATTTCTGTCTTACTTGAAAATGAATCCGGTTCACTATCGCGTGTGGTTGGCCTGTTCTCACAACGTAGTTACAACATCGAGTCATTAACGGTATCACCGACCAATGATCATACGCTGTCACGCATGACCATCACCACAGATGTGGATAGTGATGCCAACCTTGAGCAGATGATGAAACAGCTGCATAAGCTGATTGATGTACTGCGCGTGACCGAACTGACCGAAGGCCCGCATATTGAACGGGAACTGATGTTAGTGAAGGTACGCACACTGAATGACACCCGTGAAGAGATTAAACGTTGTGCGGATATCTACCGCGGACAAATAGTCGATATCACGCAGAGTCTGTATACCATTCAGTTAAGCGGCACCTGTTCAAAACTCGATGCGTTCCTGCGTACGCTTGAAGAGACCAGCGAAATCATTGAAGTGGTTCGCTCCGGTGTCTGCGGCATCGCCCGGGGTGAAAAAGCGTTACGCGGTTAAGCTAACAGCTAACAGCTAACAGCTAACAGCTAACAGCTAACAGCTAACAGCTAACAGCTAACAGCTAACAGCTAACAGCTAACAGCTAACAGCTAACAGCTAACAGCTAACACATGATAATGCAATATAAGCTATAAAATGCAAAGCCTGAAGTTTCTGGCTTTGCATTTTTTATAGCAAGGATTTTTTATATGCTGGAACTAGCCGCCTTATTAGTCTGTGCCTTTATACTCTTTATATTTGGTGTCTCAACCATCAGCATCATGATGATCACTGTCATTATGCTGATAAGTTTTATTCTCCTGAGCACACTATCCTTTATTTTTAAATTCGGCTTCTGGATATTACTGGCTGTTGTCATCTATTATTTTGTCGTGCAAAAAAAGTAAATGGTGAATGGTGATGGGTAAATGGTGATGGGTAAATGGTGATGGGTAATGGGTAAATGGTGACTCAACTAATTACTAATTACTAACTACTAATTACTAATTACTAATCACTCATCACC
>JBFGZH010000092.1:0-9133 GCA_041586895.1 Psychromonas sp.
CGCGCATTAGCCAACCATGACCAAGAGGCACTTAAACGTCTTGGCTCAGTGGTACCCTTTGATGTCTTTAAACGTATCTCCAATGCCGAATGGGATACGCTGCTGTTCTTTTATGGTGTAGTGATGTGCGTCGGGGGCTTAAGTCTGTTTGGTTATTTAGAGTTAGTGTCTGTCGTGATGTATCAGCAGTGGGATCCAATCTGGGCGAATGTGATGGTCGGTGTGCTATCCGCTATTGTTGATAATATTCCGGTGATGTATGCGGTACTGACCATGCAGCCGGAGATGTCCATGGGTAATTGGCTGTTAGTCACGCTGACCGCCGGTGTCGGAGGCAGTCTACTCTCTATCGGCTCTGCTGCAGGGGTGGCATTGATGGGCGCAGCACGGGGCAAATATACCTTCTTCGGGCACCTGAAGTGGATGCCGGTGATCGCTTTAGGCTATGTGCTAAGCATTGTCCTGCATCTGCTCATTAACGAGTCGCTGTTTACCGGCTAAATCGCCATTCTACCTGGTGGAGAATGGCAATAGACAACTACTCCTGCTCTTTCTTTTTACGACGCATTGGCGCAAAACCCACTTCCTGTGCTTCGTGGAAAATTTTATTCGGCGCCTTTTTCACCTTAGCCGCTTTCGCCGCAACTTTCTTTTTAGCGACCACAGAGGACGCTTTTTGCTTCACCATTTTCGGCTGCTTTTCTTTAATACCGCTAAACTTGGGGTTAATGCCCTCAACACGGTCAAAGCAAATCTTCTGCTGCACAAAGGCCTCTACTTTTTTAAAGTTCAGCCAGTCTTTAGGCCCGATAATTGAGATAGCATCGCCTTTTTCACCGGCACGTCCGGTACGTCCTATACGGTGAATATACTCTTCGGTATGTTTAGGAATATCAAAGTTAATAACATGGCTGACATTAAGCAGATCTAAACCGCGCGATGCAATATCCGTAGTCACCAGCACCTGCTCTTTACCGCGCGCAAAGGAGTCCATTATTTTATTGCGGTTACTCTGCGTTAAATCACCGTGCAGCGCGCTGCTGCTTAATCCCTTCTCGTGCAAAGCGGCACTTAGACGCTCAGCATCTTTACGCGTTGCAGTGAAAACAATCACCTGCTTGATCGCTTCATTTTTGAGAAAGTGAAACAGTAACTTTTCTTTTTGATTTAGATTATCCGCCAGATAAAAACGCTGAGTAATTTCACTGTGCTGCTGACTCTCTTCCCCTACGGCAATGCGCACCGGTGCTTTCAGCAGTTCACTGGCAAATTCATTAACCTCGGCATGGCCAAGGGTTGCCGAAAACAGCAGGGTTTGCCGTAAACGGTGATTTGCCTCTTCATTGACCGCTTTTAATTGCTCCGCAAAACCTAAGTCGAGCATACGGTCCGCCTCATCTAAAATCAGCAATTCCAGACCATGCAGATGTAACAGCCCTTTTTTTAAATGGTCAACAATACGCCCGGGCGTACCGACAACAAAGTGCGGATCTTTATCAAGCGCTTTAACCTGCTCATTAAAGTTTTCACCGCCTAATACTAAGGTCGATTTCAGACTGGTATTAGAGACCAGCAGGCGTAACTGGGCATAAACCTGTTTAGCCAGCTCGCGGGTTGGCGTTAGAATTAAAACACGCGGATCACGCTTGCTCAGTGCCCGGGTTTTTAATACTCGCTGCATAGCCGGGAGCAGAAATGCCAATGTTTTACCCGAGCCTGTTTTTGATGATGCCAGTAGATCTTTTCCGGAAACGGCAACGGGAATAGCATCCGCCTGAATTTGTGTTGTTTCAGTAAATCCTAAATGAGACAGGGAAATAATTAAACGGCGATCGAGGGGTAAATCATCAATGAGCAAAGGACTCTCCAGTTAGGCTAGTTAAAAAAAAGGAGTATAGCAATTAAGCTGAAAAAGAAGAAATTTAAAAAAGATAAGTTGTAATGACCAGCTGGGCAATAAAGAGCCAGTAAATTTGGCTCTACATTAATAGCGTTAACTGCTGCGGGAATTAGATTGCACTTAAGCCCATTTCAAAAATAAGTTTTTCGGCAGTACATTCAAATGCCAATGTCAGTTTAATATGTTCACCTTCAGCATCACTACTCTCTTCTGTAGTAGCCACGACTTCAGGAAAGCGCTCTTTAGCCGCAGCCATATATTTGTCTGCCAACTGCTGAACACTTGCTTTATCTGCACCGCTAAAAGGTAACACCAGTACGGTATCATCTTCATTAATAACACTGCCTAATTCAACAATAGAGCCACATGTATCACAGACATCAACTGTACATTCGTTAGTGCTATTTTTATCTTCAGACATAACAACCTCTTATTTATTAGAATATTCTAATAAACATTTTGCGCTGTAAACAAAAAAAAGGCAATAATTATTGCCTTTTAAGTCATTAATTTAATGGCCTATCAGGCTATCGGGTATTTTTTCAAATGCCAAATATTGCTGACGTAGTCTTCAATTGAGCGGTCTGAATTAAATTTACCCATCGCAGCTGAATTGCGAATCGCTTTTTCAGCCCATAAAGATTGCTCCCGGTAAGTCTGATCAACTTTCTGATGCGCGCTGCAGTATGACTCATAATCCGCCAGGCACAGGTAAGAATCACCCCAATCCAATAGACTGCGCTTGATATCTGCGAGTGCTCCCGGCTTGCCCGGTGTAAAGAAATCAGAATCTAACCAGTCTAAGACAGATTTTAACTCCGGATTCTTATAATAGTAATCATAAGGATTATAGCCGCTTGCTTTTAATGCTTTCACTTCAGCAACAGTTAAACCGAAGATAAACATATGCTCTGCGCCAATCTCTTCAGCCATTTCGATATTGGCACCATCCATTGTACCGACAGTTAAGGCACCATTTAGCGCCAGCTTCATATTACCGGTACCTGAGGCTTCCAAACCTGCTGTTGAGATCTGCTCGGAGATATCTGCAGCCGGGATCATTTTTTCAGCCAGAGAAACACGGTAGTTAGGTAAAAAGACTACTTTGAGTTTGCCTTTAACACGCGGATCGTTATTCACTTTATCTGCTATTTTATTAAGGGCGAAAATAATCTGTTTCGCCATGTGGTAGCCAGGCGCAGCCTTTGCACCGAACAGGAAGACGCGCGGCACCATATCATAGTCAGGGTTATTCAATAAACGTTTATACAGGGTCAGGATATGGAGCAGATTTAACTGCTGACGTTTGTACTCATGCAGGCGTTTAATCTGTACATCGAAAATAGCATCGGCAGAAACCTCAACACCGGTGAGTTCTTTAATAAGCTTAGCTAATTCGAGTTTATTTTCACGCTTGATATCCATAAAGCGTTTTTGCAGTACCACATCTTTTGCTTTAGGTAAGACATCACGCAGTTTATCAAGATTAACCACCCAGTCGCTGCCCACTTCCTGATCGTATAGTGCTGCCAGTTTAGGATTACAGGCTTTTAGCCAGCGGCGAGGGGTAATGCCATTGGTCACATTGACCAGTTTATTCGGGAACAGTTCATTGAATTCAGGAAACAGATCCGTTTTTACCAGTGCGGAGTGCACCGCCGCAACGCCATTAACTTTGTATGCGGTAATAACACAAAGGTTGGCCATGCGTACCATACGCTGCCCGTTCTCTTCAATAATTGAGAGCTTCGCTTTCTTGTCATCATCACCGGGCCACTTTTTCTCAACCAGCTCTAGAAAGCGACGGTTGATTTCATAAATAATCTCCAGATGACGAGGCAACACCTTTTCAAACAAAGCAACAGACCATTTTTCTAATGCTTCCGGCAGTAGTGTATGATTTGTATAGGCAAAGACTTTCTGGCAAATATTCCAGGCAAAGTTCCAATCTACACGCTCTTCATCTACTAAAATACGCATTAATTCCGGAATAGCGATGGTTGGATGGGTATCATTTAATTGAATGGCCACTTTTTCTGCCAGTTTTGCCCAGTCATTGCCATTAGCCCGTTTAAAGCGGCGCAGAATATCTTTCACCGAACAGGCGCAGAAGAAGTACTGCTGCGTCAAACGTAGCTCTTTACCTTCATCAGGTGAATCATTCGGATACAACACCTTAGAAACAGCTTCTGCTTGTGATTTTTCACTTTGTGAGTCAACATAACCACCAGCATTAAAGACATCCCAATCAAATGCTTCATCAGCCCGGCTTTCCCATAAACGTAAAATATTAACTGTTTTGGCACCGTAACCTACGACAGGCACATCCCATGGCACACCTTTCAGTTTTTGACCTGCATGCCAGACCTTGTGTGAACTGCCATCTTTATCAAAAACCGTTTCAACATACCCGTATAGAGGCACATGCTGAATAGATTCAGGGCGACAAACCTCCCAGGGGTTGCCGTACTCACGCCAGGTATCCGGGCGCTCAATCTGACGGCCATTCTGGAAAGATTGGGCGAATAAACCGTGCTCGTAATGGATACCGTAACCGATAGCCGGGTAACCTAATGTCGCTAAAGAGTCGATAAAGCAGGCAGCCAGACGACCTAAGCCGCCATTGCCCAGCGCCATATCCGGCTCTTCTTCGCAAATTTCATAGATATCTTTATCTAACCCTTTGAGCGCCTCTTCAGCGACTTTAAAGAGTTCTAAGTTATGCAGATTGTTGGAAAGCAAACGTCCCATTAAAAATTCAAGCGAGAGATAATTGACAGCCCGAGTATCATGCCCGGAATGACTTTCCTGAGTTTGCGTCAGTTTATCAAAGACCAGTTCATTAACGGCATAACAGGTGGCATTCCACCAGGCCTTGTTATTGGCTTTTTTTTGCGAGGTGCCCAGTCCTTTATGCAGACGATCCAAAATAGCCTGGCGCATCTCTTCACTGCTGCATGCAATTGCCGGGGTAATATTCGGACTGACCTTTTTATTTTTTGCTGGTGTTTTTTTAGGCGCGGCTTTTTTGCTTTTTGCTGGCGTTGTTTTTGCAGCTGTTTTTTTGCTTTTTGCTGGAGTTTTTTTACTAGTAACCATAATGTACCTATATATCCATATTCATAAATAGCGAAATTTTTACTAAACACTTTCTATTGTTAACTTTAGAATGGTTGATTTAGTATAAAATTATGACTGTACTGCCCTTCTTATTTGTTATTTTTTAGCCGTCAACCTCTGTAGATTAAAAATAAAACTATGACAATAAAGTGAACTTTAGTAAACATTTAATTTATAACGATAGGAACCTATTTTTTATGCACAATTCAGGTGAAAATAAAGCCGTTAGCGACTTATTTAAAAACGCTATCTTTTTCGACCGTGATGGCCATATTCAAGGCATATAAAAAAAGATCTGCAGTGCTGAATAAAAACTATTATCAACCTGTACAGATCTTTACTTTATCAAACAAAAATTTTAAAAACAGAAGCTTACATCACAGTTTTCTGTAACTAAGCAAACTTGTTGCGGTTTTGCAAAAAATTACAGCCCGGCCTTGGCAAAAGCTTGGGCAACAATCTCCTGTGCTTCTTTTTGGATTAATGCAATATGCTCGGAGCCGATAAAAGACTCTGAGTAAATTTTATATATATTCTCAGTACCAGAAGGACGCGCGGCAAACCAACCATTTTCAGTGGTTACTTTTAAACCACCAATAGCAGCGCCATTACCCGAAGCATGAGTTAATTTCTCGATAATTTTCTCACCCGCCAGCATATCAGCTTCAACCATTTCCGGGCTTAAATTAGCCAGTACCGCTTTTTGCTCAGGTGATGCCGGCGCATCAAAACGCTGGTAGATTGGCGAGCCGAATTTTGCAGTGAATTCAGCATAGTGCTCAGCCGGATCTTTGCCTGTTACCGCAATAATCTCAGCCGCGAGTAAGGCTAAAATAATACCGTCTTTATCTGTGCTCCATACCGTGCCATCTTTACGCAGGAAAGAAGCGCCGGCACTCTCTTCGCCACCAAAACCGAATTTGCCTTCATAAAGACCATCAACAAACCATTTGAAGCCAACAGGTACTTCCGACATTTTACGGCCAAGCTGACCAACAACACGGTCGATCATGGAGCTTGATACCAGGGTTTTACCAACGATAAGATCTTTTGACCATTGCTCGCGGTGAGTAAACAGATACTCAATGGCAACAGCCAGATAATGGTTAGGATTTAACAGGCCGGAGCTCTTAGTTACTATGCCGTGACGGTCATAATCGGGATCATTGGCAATCGCCACATCAAACTTATCTTTTAAATTGATTAATCCGGCCATTGCATAAGGCGATGAACAATCCATACGGATTTTTCCATCTTTATCCAGGGTCATAAAGGAAAAAGTCGGATCGACGCGATCATTGACAACCTCAATATCTAAGCCGTAAGTTTTTGCAATCACAGGCCAGTAAGCAACACCTGATCCGCCTAGGGTATCAACACCTATCTTGATGCCTGCTTTGGCAATGGCCTCTAAATCCAGGACATTTTTCAGATCATCAACATAAGGCTGAATATAGTCATATTCTTCGACCAGATCCGACTCCATCGCTTCAGTGAAATCCCACTGCTGAATATCATCGAAGTTATCATTAAGAATTTCATTAGCACGATCTTGAATAATTTTGGTAACATCACTGTCCGCAGGACCGCCATTAGGCGGGTTGTATTTGAAACCGCCATCTTCCGGCGGGTTATGTGAAGGCGTGATGACAATACCGTCAGCAAGCTGCTCCGGGTTGGCCTTATTGTATTGCAGAATGGCGTGCGAGATAACAGGGGTAGGTGTATAACCGCCGTTTTCCTGAACAATAACTTTAATGCCGTTTGCCACTAATACCTGTACCGCAGAAATAAAAGCCGGCTCAGATAATGCGTGAGTATCTTTACCGATAAACATAGGTCCTGTGTAGCCCTGTTTAATACGGTATTCTGCCAGTGCCTGGCTAATCGCTAAAATATGCAGCTCGGTAAAAGCATTCTTAAATGAACAGCCGCGATGTCCGGATGTACCAAATGCCACCTGCTCGCTGGCAATACTGACATCGGGAAGATTAACGTAATATGCTGAAACCAATTTAGGAATATCAACTAAATCGCTTGCTTGTGCAGGTTGTCCTGCACGTGGATGAATCGCCATAATCTCTACCTCAAAAATATAAATAAAGTGTTTTTACAAACACGCTTCTCGAAAACTGGTTAATAAATTAATTCTGCTCAGTGTTAAATTTCATCTTTAATACGCGCAATCAAGTCATCCGGATAGCCCATCGCGGTCATCATTTGCGTTAAAATAATGCGTTTTCGGCCGGTATTGGCATTGGTAATTACCCAAAACGGGGTGTAGGGAATATCACGAGGCTTGCTCGCTTTTAACTGCGCAACTTCTTCTTTATTATCGGATGCCAGCAAGGTACTCAAATTCTGCCCGAAATAATCCCGAGTTCGTCCTCTGGTCATATTCGCTGCAGCAATAAAGGCCGCTCTATTTTCATGGTACATAGCGGTCAGCATCATCTTAAATTTATTAGTGATAACCGGCTCTTCTTTAAAGGCTTGATGCGCAAATAATGCGCCAACACCATGCGCAACCGCGGCCGGTAAAGACGCGCGGGAATCAATAGAAGACGGGCTGTTTTGCGGAATAACGGCAGGAGCAGCAGCCTGCTGCACGGCGGCTGTCACAGTCGGTTTTTCGTCCGCTTTCTCTTGGCCAGCATGCTCAGGCAATGCCAGCAAGCGACGCAGAATCTGTGAAGGTGTTTCACCAAAAGCCTCAATGTTAGCCAAAATATATTTATAAATATCGTCTTCTATTTCAATTTCTTTCATTATTTCACCGTTTGATTTTTACGTTAAGCAGTTCACTGCCCATTCTATAAAAATCAAAATCACAAAAAACATCTGTCATATAATAAACATGTTAAAATAAAGTAGAATCTCAACTTTATTTATCATAACTGTCACTCTCGAACTCTATTTTTACTTAAAATTGGAACTTATGCTACTTAATTACCAACAAAAACAAACAGCTTTGAATGAAGCAGATCAAAATTTTGAGAATATTTTTGTAATCCATGGCTTATTTGGCAATTTATCTAACTTGACAGGAGTGGTTAATAGTCTACGGGAATATCATAATGTGATCCCTGTCGACCTGCGCAACCACGGCAAGAGCCCACACTCGCCCACTATGTCCTACCAGGAAATGGCCGCTGATCTGTTTGAGCTGGCGGATCATCTTAATATTAAAAACTTCTCTATTGTCGGTCACTCGATGGGCGGTAAGGTGGCAATGACTTGTGCATTGCAGCAGCCTGAGCGGATCAATAAACTGGTTGTTGCCGATATCGCGCCTGTCGTTTATGGCGATAAACATCAGGCGGTTTTTAAAGGCCTGCAGGCCTTGACTAATCAGCCGCTAGAAAGCAGAAAAGCAGCGGATGCAGTGCTTAGTGAATATATTAACACAGCAGAAGTACGGCAATTTTTGCTTAAATCTCTGCAGCAGAAGGAAGGAAAATATCAGCTGCAGTTTAACCTTGCGGCGATAATCGCAAACTACGACTCGATTCGCGGCTGGATAAGCACTGACCAGGTTTTTAATAAAGAGGTACTCTTTATTAAAGGAGGCGATTCTGATTATATTCAAGCGCAGCATCAAGCGGATATCATGCGCTTATTTCCTCAGGCACAAGCAAAAGTGATTAACAATGCGGGACACTGGCTGCACGCTGAGAAGGCGAAAATATTCAACCGCTTAGTTGTGCAGTTTTTCAGTTGAACCCACACTCTTTATAAGCAATATAGCGCTACCGCAATGCGCTGAAGATAATGATTCAACATTTCCAAGTAGTTGGGGGATATGTTATATTCCCCACCCGTAAATGCAGTTCCAGTACTATAATTGCAAAAGCATACAGCGCCGCTAGCAATCATTGACTGCGCTAACTGTTAGTTTTTGTTTTTCGGCTACAGCGATTTTACCTGCAAAAATCATTGTAATCATCGGGAACAATGCAGCATTAATAAGTAACAAAAGACTCAAACTGTCGCCAAAGCGCAATTCGAACAGCTTGGGTATAACCACTTTTAGGTAAAAGAATGGCAAAGGAAACATATGATCGTATTACCCACGATCTTTTTGCTGATGAGGTACGTCTAGGTCGGCCTAAA
>JBFGZH010000093.1:0-9056 GCA_041586895.1 Psychromonas sp.
AGAGAGAGCAGGGGAGCAGGCAGCGCGACGCGTTCAAAGAGTAAATTATTATCGGCATGATTATGGATATGCAGTGGGGTGGTTGCCCTTTGAATGCGGTAGGGGAGTTTCTGTAAATCCAGGCGGCCGCTGGTGACACTGGCGTAACACAATTCACCGACGCAGGTTGAGGGACCAAACCAGGTGTCGGAAAGACGCTGAGTCGCGAGCTCCTGCAGCAGGGTGGTTTTGTTGTTAACCACATTAATCTGCACATAAATAGGGGTACTGACGTATAACACCACACTGGCGCCCGCATCCAGGTTGATGGGAGCCGCCGGCCTGCACACTACCGGCCTGTCTGCCAATGCCGGTAATAATTGAATTTGCTTGCTGTTGCTATTGACAATATAGCGCGTCATATCCTGATAATGACAAGGCGAAAATTGACCGACTACTTTATGGATGCGGTTATCACTGCTATCGATCTCCTTTTCCCGTTGCCAATGGATACGCCATTCAAAATTGCTATGCTCTATCGCCACAGACAAGGGGCCTATGTCCAATTGTAAAGCGCACTCTTTATCCAGGTTCACTTCTCCCCACCAGGGCGTTTCAATATTCATATTTGACCTGCTGTTTATTAATTTCAGGGTTGATTTTTAGGCGATATTTTAGACCATTTAATACTTTTAAGAATAAATTTGCCAGTGAATTTTGCTGATTCCTCAATCATAACTTGTTGATGTGCTTTGCTATTAGCCGCCTACGGCTCTGATCAATAATAGAACAGCTCGGCGGCATTGACAGCTTTGCGAGCCGTTGCATCTTGCTTTGTAAGATAATGTTTAATTTATAAGCAACTTGCCGTGCCGAAGAAATTAAATATGGCTTACACTGTATTGATAAAAGACAAAGACTTGCAGCTAAACAGCGCCGGCTGCTCGTGTATATATTTTAATAAGGAGGCTTTATGGGCGATACCATTAAGAGCTCATACGCTGCGGATATAGCGGCAGTATTTGCTGCTTTGCACAGCTCTGAACAAGGTCTGAGCGAAGATCTGGTGGCGCAAAGCCGCGCCGAGTATGGAGAGAACCGCCTGCCGATGGCGCCGTCCAAGCCGGCCTGGAAAAGATTTCTTTATCAGATTCATAATGTGCTGATCTATGTGCTGCTGGGCAGCGCAGTGATCAGCGCCCTGCTGCAGCATTATATTGACAGTGGCGTTATTTTTGCCGTTGTGCTGGTGAACGCCATGGTCGGCTTTATTCAGGAAGGTAAAGCGGAAGACGCACTACGCGCCATTATTTCCATGACCAAAACCAACTCTATGGTTATTCGCGGCGGCGCCCTGGAGTCCATAGACAGTGTAGAACTGGTACCGGGTGATGTGGTTATGCTTCAGGCCGGTGACCGCGTGCCTGCCGATATTCGCCTGTTTTACTGCAAAGATTTCCGCTGTGATGAATCCGCCTTAACGGGGGAAGCGCAACCGGTTAGCAAACATAAGGAGATTCTGCCTGAGAATACGCCGCTGGCAGAGCGTAAAAATATGGCCTTTATGGGCACTATGGTGAGCTATGGCCTGGCGCGCGGCGTGGTGATACAAACCGCTGTGCAGACACAAATAGGTGAAATTAGCGATTTAGTCGGCAAGGTTGAGGTCCTGCAGACGCCGCTGCAAAAGCAGCTGACCCGTTTTGCCCATCAGTTAACCATAGGTATCATTGTTGTATCTTCTGCTGCCATGCTGCTCGGTATCTATATTCACCATTATCCGGTCAATGAAATGTTTCAGGCCGCGATAGGTATTGCTGTTGCCTCCATTCCCGAAGGGCTACCTGCCGTTGTCACTATTGCGCTGGCAATAGGGGTGCAGCGGATGGCTAAAAACCGTGCGCTGGTAAGACGCCTGCCGGCCGTTGAAGTACTGGGGGCCGTTGATATTATTTGTTCCGATAAAACCGGCACCTTAACGGCTAATGCCATGACGGCACGGGCAATGTTTACCTCACTGGGGGGGTATCGAATCACTGGTGAAGGCTATAAACCGAAAGGCGCAATCGAGATGCAGGCAACGGCAGAAAAGGTACTTATCGACCATGACAGCTGTTTCACTCAAGGCTGCATTGTCGCCATGTTATGTAATGATGCGAATCTCAGCCATGACAATAATGACTGGGTACTGCATGGCGACCCTACCGAGGGGGCGTTGCTGACACTGGCGATGAAGCATGGTTTAACGCAGCAGCAGGTGGCTAATGACTGGCCGCGTATTGATATTATTCCCTTTGAAAGTGATAAACGTTATATGGCCACACTGCACCATAATCAAGACGGCCAGGTCAGACTGATGGCCAAAGGGGCTCCGGAGAGGTTACTTGCTTATGCGCAGTATCAACTGGGTGAAAATGGCCTGCAGGATATTGATAAATCAAGTTGGCAGCAGGTTGTGGATGAGTATGCGCAATGCGGCATGCGGGTTATGGCGCTGGCCATGAAAGACTATGACAAAAAACCGGATGTGCTCAGTCACCTTGATGTGGAGGGCGAATTGGTGATGGTCGGGCTGGTTGGGATCAGTGATCCGCCTCGAGCCGAAGCTATTGACAGTATCCGAATGTGTCACCGGGCGGGGATACGGGTGAAAATGATCACCGGTGATAATCCCATCACGGCAGTGGCTATCGCCAGGGAATTAGGCTTGAATGTTGATAATGTGATGACCGGACAGGACATTGATAGTTTAAATCCGCAGGAGTTAATTACACAAGTGGAAAAAACCGAGGTGTTTGCACGCACCAGCCCGGCGAATAAACTGCAGCTGGTCAGAGCCTTGCAGCAGAACCGTCATGTGGTGGCGATGACCGGAGACGGGGTCAATGATGCACCGGCATTGAAAAAAGCCAGTATCGGCGTGGCCATGGGATTAAAAGGGACGGATGCCGCCAAAGAAGCCGCGGATTTTATTTTAACCGATGATAACTTCGCGACTATTGCCAAAGCGGTGAGTGAAGGGCGCACCGTGTATGACAATATTGTTAAATCTATCATCTTTATTCTGCCGACTAACCTCGCGCAAGCGCTGGTGATTTTTACTGCCATTATGTTCGGCAGAATGCTGCCTATCACACCCGCGCAGATTCTGTGGATCAATATGATCACCGCGGTTACTCTGGCACTGTCGCTGGCATTTGAGCGTGCCGAGCGCGGTATTATGGATAAACCGCCACGCCCCTTCGAACAGGGATTATTTTCTGTGGCGATTTTATTGAGGATGCTGTTGGTGGGTGGTTTTGGGGCGTTGATTGTTTTCTCGCTATTTTATTACTATCGTACCCATGGGGCAGATATCAAATTTGCCCGCACTATTGCAGTGAATGCGCTGGTAATGGTAGAGCTGTTCTATCTGTTTAACTGCCGTTTTCTCACCCAGTCGATCTTTAGCCGTGATTTTTTCGTCGGCAGTCGGCCGGTGTTGATGGCCTGTGTCGGGGTGATTTTACTGCAGTTGGCATTCACCTATTTGCCACTCTCTCAGCGCATTTTCGCTTTACAGAGCATAGCTATTGCGGATTGGCTGATAATTATTGTTAGCAGCTTACCTGTGCTGTTTATTGTGGAAATTGAGAAAGCGCTGCAGCGCAAGTTTAAAAGTAAAGAAAGAGCAGTTTAAAGTGATGCCGATGATCCGGGGCTGAGATCTTTGCTTCGATTTCGTCCGCTGCTCTTAGCCAGGTAAAGCGCCTTATCTGCGCTGGCCACTAAATCGCCTGCCGTTTGCTTTCTGTCGGGAATACAAACGGCTATGCCTAATGCTTATCTTCATTGGGTAAAGCAACTGCCTGAACAAGTGTTCGCGTTCTTACTGCCCCTCTTATGCCATAGCATGCATTCTATATTTTTATTTTCTGTAAGTGACTTCTTCTAAGCGCGCCGATCTGGTGCAAATAGTCTCTAATTTTACATTTCTGGTGCGCCGGCAAGAGATAAAAATTATCACAAACCACTAACATGTTGAAATTTAAGTGTTTTAAATATGGCATTTATTTTGCTTTGATGTTTATTGTGTTAATTGATTGTTAATTGCACGTTGGTTGTTTGTTGCTGTGCTGTTGCATGGCTATTTGGTAGAGAATCTAACAGGGATGTTTTATGAAGAAAATAGAGGTCACGGAAGCCATTTTCGCGATAAAAAAAGAGCAGGACTTAAGCTGGCAAGCGATTGCTGATGCCCTGGGTATGTCGGTCGTTTGGACAACATCCGCTTGTTTAGGGATGAACAGCTGCACAGCTGAGGTTGCCGATAAGCTGGTTAAATTTTTAGGCCTACCCGAGCAGGCTAAGTCAGCCTTGATGGAATACCCAACTAAAGAGTGGGATAAATCTGTACCCCAGGATCCTTTAGTGTATCGCCTATACGAGGTGGTAGGGGTATATGGGAATACCTTAAAAGAAGTCATTCAAGAAAAATTTGGTGACGGCATTATGAGCGCCATCGATTTCTCGATGGAAGTGGATAAACAACAAGATCCCAAGGGAGATCGTGTTGTTTTAACCCTCAACGGTAAATTTTTACCTTATAAATCATGGTAGCAGAGGAAGTTTTTATTGTGTGAAGCAAGATGCTGCCGTTAGGACGTCAGCACAGCATTTAATTTTAAAAAGAGGGATAGGATCATGGCTTATATTGAACCGAGTGAATTTGTTACCAAGATGGTTGATGGTGGCGAGCAAAAGATATACATGTCGACTAAAGACACGCTGATCAGGGCATTTATGGCCGGGGCTATTTTAGGCCTGGCCGCCGTTTTTGCGATTACTGTGGCAACTAAAACAGGCAGCCCGATATTGGGGGCATGTCTTTTCCCGGTTGGCTTTATTATGCTGTATTTAATGAAGTTTGACCTGTTAACCGGGGTCTTTACCCTGGCGCCGCTGGCATTATTTGATAAACGCCCGGGCGTGACCTTTGCCGGCGTGATGCGCAACTGGGGCTTGGTCTTTATCGGCAACTTTGCCGGTGCATTAACCACGGCCTTTTTTATGTCTTTTATTTTAACTTATGGTTATTCCGCGGATGGCGGGGAGATCGCCGCTAAAGTAAGTACCATAGGTGAATCGCGCACCTTGGGTTACCAGGAACATGGCATAGGTGGCTGGATAACTATCTTTATTCGCGGCATGTTATGTAACTGGATGGTGTCGATGGGCGTTGTCGGGGCAATGATTTCAACCTCTGCCGGCGCGAAAATGGCGGCAATGTGGATGCCGGTTATGCTGTTCTTCTTTATGGGCTTTGAGCATTCCATTGTTAATATGTTTTTATTCCCGTTCTCTATGATTATGGGCGGTGAATTTACCGTTTATGACTACCTGTTATGGAATGAACTGCCTACGGTGTTAGGTAACCTGGCAGGGGGCTTACTACTGGTTGGTTTACCCTTGTATTTCACCCATGTGAGAACCTCACCGGTACGCAAATTGGCTTAACTGTTAACGGTGAAGCTATAGGCTCCAAAGTGCTCACACTGCGGAGCCTTTTTTCATAGCTAGTGGTTGTCAAAATATAACGTCCTGAAAAATAGGAGGAAAATATGAGTACAGCACTGAGTGTGAGTATTGGACAAGCCACCCATAAAGGCGTTAAAGAGGTTAATCAGGATGCGCTTGGCCATTTAATTCCTGAAGAGCCGCTGCTAAGCACTAAAGGCATTGCCCTAGCCATGGCTGACGGTATCAGTTCCAGTCTGGTCAGCCAGATAGCCAGCCAAACTGCGGTGGCAAGTTTTTTAGACGATTATTACTGTACCTCTGATGCCTGGTCGGTCAAAACCGCGGCACAAAAAGTAATCAAGTCGATTAATTATTGGCTGTATGCACAAACCCGTAACAGCCCCTACCGTTTTGCCAAAGATAAAGGCTATATTACCACCTTCAGCGCATTAGTCTTAAAATCCAATACCGCGCATTTATTTCATTGTGGCGATGCCCGTATTTACCGTGCATCGGGCCGGCAGTTAGAGCCATTGACCACAGATCATCGCCGCTTTGTCTCTTCAGAGGTCAGTTATTTAACCCGCGGATTAGGTATTGAGCAGGCCTTGACCATTGATTATCACAGTGAAAACCTGGACACAGGCGATGTTTATATTATTGCCACTGACGGGGTCTATGAATTTCTTAGCAGCGAGCAGATAATGGCCACTATTGCTGCGGCACAGAGCTTAGAAATTGCGGCACAGCAGATTGTTGAGCAGGCTCTCTCTGCGGGTAGCGATGATAATTTAAGTATTCAAATTGTGCGTATCGAGCAGCTACCTGACTATCAACTGAATGAAGTGCAGCAGCGTATCAGTCTACTGCCGTTACCACCGAGGCTAAAGCCGAGAATGAAGTTTGACGGTTATGAAATACTGCGAGAAGTATATATCAGCAGCCGTAGCCATGTTTTTTTAGCGCGTGATATGGAAAGCGGGCAAAGCTTGGTCATTAAAACGCCTTCAACCGAGCTGGGTTATGATAAACAATACCTTGAAAGCTTTATTCTGGAAGAGTGGATAGCTAAACGCCTTAATAATCCGCATGTGCTTAAAGCCATCGAACCTAAGCGCAAGCGTAACTATTTATATCTACTCAACGAATATATTGAAGGCGTGTCATTAAAACAATGGATGATAGATAACCCTAAACCGACTATCAGCCAAGTGAGGGCCATTGTTGCGCAAACGGCCAAGGGGCTGCAGGCTTTTCATCGGCAGGAGATGCTCCATCAGGATTTACGACCCGATAATATTATGCTCGATAGCAGCAATACGGTTAAAATTATTGATTTCGGCTCGACCTTTATTGCCGGTGTCACAGGGAGCAAAAATGAGGAAGTGCTGCGCGGCACCATGCGCTACTCCGCTCCGGAATACTTTTTAGGTAAAGCGGGTAGTCCGGAGTCCGATATTTATGCATTAGCCGTGATTGCTTATCAGATGTTATCCGGGCATTTTCCCTACACAGTTGAAATTTCCCAGGCAAGAAGCCTCTCCGCACAGCGGCGCTTATCCTATAAAAGCCTGATTAATGATGACACGGCTTTTCCGATCTGGATTGATGATACACTGCGTAAAGCATTACAGGTTGAGCCGCACAAGCGTTATAGAGGGTTATCCGAATTTGTACACGATCTGCATCACCCCAATAAAACCTTTCTATCCCGTCACAGCCGGCCGCTTATCGAGCGTGATCCGCTGACCTTCTGGCAGTATGTCAGCCTGGTTTTAGCGGTTATTATTATTATTCAGCAGATACTGCTGTAAGTTAAAAACGGAGTGAATATGCCGCGTGAAACTGATACTTTTGAATATGTTATCGAGCAGGAAAAGGCGCTTTATCAAGGCTTTTATAAGATGCAGCAGCTGACGGTCACGCATCAATGTTTCAATGGTAAGGCGTTGACCATTGAACGGGAACTGATGGCGCGTCACGATGCGGTGTGTCTGCTTTTAGTCGACTTTAAAGAGCAGAAATGCGTTTTTGTTGAACAGTTTCGCGTCGGGGCGTTAGGCGAACGCAACCCATGGTTGGTGGAGATGGTCGCCGGTCTTATTGATAAGGATGAACAGCCTGAAGCGGTGGCCCGTCGCGAAGCCCTTGAAGAAGCAGGGGTGGAAGTGGGGAGAATGGAGTTTATCTGCCGTTATTTACCTTCGCCTGGCGGCAGTAATGAGCGCCTGCACCTTTATGTGGGTGAAGTGGATAGCAACACAGCCTTCGGCGTGCATGGGCTGGATGAAGAGGGGGAGGACATTCGCGTACTGACTCCGACACTAGCGCAGGCTTATCAGTGGTTAGAGCAAGGCGTGATCATTAATGCTGCCAGTATTATTGCGCTGCAGTGGCTTAAACTCAATCAAGCACGCCTGCAGGCACAATGGGCATGATTGCGGTTAGCAAAAGGTGGTGAAGGCAAGTAGCAGAGTAGGCAGGCGGGACTTCAGTTTGAGGAATCCTCACAACGTTTTTAACTCAAAATCACTGCCCGTAGCCTGCTATCACAGGGGCCTCGGCTTTAGCCGAGCGATATATGTTCAGGCAAATAACAGCGCGGCTGAAGCCGCGGTTCCATGTTGTAATTAAAAAACTGATAATAAATCACTGTTCAACTTAATATATTCAGTAACTTACACAGTTATTCCTGTGGGTGTTTCTCAGGACTTCAGTCCCGCGGTTTTTTGAAAAACAACAGGACTGAAATCAGCGCAGCGAGTGCGGACTACACGCTCTGCTCAGCGTTAAACCAGCAGCAAACACGACTTGCGGTCAACGACCAGATATAACTCATCATATTCAAGCTGATAATGGCAGCCTGTAAGCATATCGCGCATCTCTCTATGCCACTGGAAATCCACAAGGATCTCCGAATCAGACTTGTTAATCACCACTATACCTTTTTCCCCTCTGGCAAAAACCAGTAGTTCTTTGTCAGAAATAATAGGGATCATAGGTTCACCGTGAACATAGTTGTGAAACTTGATCATGGTCACCATGCGCGGATCTTTCCACGCGTCAATCCAGCGCGGCTGGCCATTACTCGCTAATATTCCACTGGGGTTTAAATCTGTATAGACCAGAGGTACACCGCCGTCACGACCGAGTATATAACTATAGGCTAACCATTCATCTTCCTCTTTAAGAATCAACTCCTGAAACACATCATTGTTTGGAATATCATGGGTAATAGCGAAGGTAATGGCGCGGAAATTATATAATGCCTGACCAAAGCAATAGGGATCAATCAAAGATTCCATACTGCCATCTTTCTGAAAAGCCGCAAACACCGTATTGAATAGCGGAAAATCGTATGCTCCAAGATTCGTTTTTTCAAGATAAGGCTGTAAAAACAGTTCATACTCTTCTTTTGTTGCACCGCCATCGGTAATGATTTCACCGAAAATATGCATATTTTCAGTAATATCTTTGCTCCAGACACGTTGTAGATGCTCAAGCGTCATATGCTTTGCCGCATCAATTCTGAAACCTTTAACTCCCATCCCCTTAAGGGCTTTAAGATAGTTCTGCTG
>JBFGZH010000094.1:0-8980 GCA_041586895.1 Psychromonas sp.
TAAAAGTTATGGTCTGCAGGTCGCCTCATTAGCGGGCGTCCCCAAAGAGGTGGTCAACAATGCCAAACGCAAACTGCAGCAGTTGGAGAGTACCAGCCACAACCGCGCTCCGGAGACGACGCCGTTACAGAGCACCTTGGATCTGGCCGAGCCGCAAACAGATCCGGCCATGGAGTTACTGCACAGCATCGACCCCGATGAGCTAACGCCTAAAAAAGCCTTGGATCTTATCTATCAACTCAGAAAAATGAGCAAATAATAGCAAAGCCGTTGAAGATGCCGCTCGAAGCATCTTCAACATTTCCGCCACCTGCCCACAAACTGCGCAATGATGCTGCATTTATCTTCACAGCAGCGCCAACAGCAATTTTTCTGCCACCTGGCAAAATTTTTAATAGCTTGATTTTAATAGCTTTTAATTTTTTTATGAAAAAAAGACGTGCGCTGAAACATTTCTGTCATATTTCTCTGCTCTAATCCGCCTGTAAAAAAACTGAAACATAACTGTCATATTCCCAAACGACTTGGGTTGAGCAATGAGTAATAAAGATGAATGGAAATAAAGATAATCAAACATTAAGTAAGTTTTTAAACTGGTCTGCTGTTATTTTTTTAGTTTACTGCATGTTAGTTGCAGTCAGTACAGTCAGCAGTGGTTTTAAACTTTTTTCCGGTGGTGCCAGTGGCGCTGAGCAGATCTTTCAATTTGCCAGTAACCCCTTTATCGCCTTGATCCTGGGAACACTGGCCACGGCATTAGTACAGTCTTCTTCGACCGTGACTGCGGTTATCGTCGGTTTAGTGGCTGGTGGTTTACCCGTCTCTATCGCTATTCCTATGATTATGGGGGCGAATATGGGCACCACTATTACCAATACTATTGTCTCCATTGGTCATATTCGTGAAAAAGATGACTTTAAACGTGCCTTTAGTGCCGCCACCGTGCATGATTTTTTTAACCTGATTGCCGTAGCTATCTTCCTGCCGCTGGAGTTATTGTTTGGCTTATTGGAAAAACTGGCGATGAGCACAGCAGGACTTTTTGTCGGCAGCGCGGATATTTCCATAAAAGGGCTTAATTTCATGAAGCCGTTAACTAAACCCGGGGTCAACCTGGTCAGTGATTTAGTGTCCTTTATACCGGGCAAAATGGCCGGCGTGGCAATGGTTATCGTCGGTATTCTGATTATTTTATTCTCGGTGACTTTTTTAGGTAAGGTTTTGAAAAAAGTATTAGTGGGTCGCGCAAAAAACATTCTACACAGTGCTATTGGTAAAGGCCCGTTAACAGGGATAGGTTCAGGCGCTTTAGTCACTGTCATGGTGCAGTCTTCATCAACAACAACCAGCTTGATGATCCCGCTGGCAGGCAGCGGCATGTTTACAACACGGCAGATCTACCCCTTTACCTTAGGCGCGAATATAGGCACCACCATTACCGCATTATTAGCAGCCACCGCTATTTCCGGAGCAGCGGCAGAAGCGGCATTGAGTATCGCCCTGGTACACTTCTTCTTTAACTTTTTAGCGGTTATTTTAATTTACGGCGTCCCCTACCTGCGCGAGCTGCCTTTAAAAGCCGCTGAACGTCTGGCAGAAGTAGGCACCAACAATAAGTTTATGGCCTTTGCCTATGTACTCGGCACCTTCTTTGTGATTCCCGGTCTGATGCTGATGGCCGTGAGATAATAACTCGCATACAGTGAGGCTTAAAGCTTAAGCCTCACGCATGTGCAAACGACTGCATTCCTGGTGCTACAGTCGTTTGCCCTTATGATAACCTCCCTTAACCATCAACAGACAGCTCAGCCTGTCGGCGATGCCATCTGCCAGTGCTATCCCCTTGCCTCAGTGCCCACCTTCTTAAAGACAATAAAGTTCACCGCTGCAAGATAAAACAGGCGCGCTAAAAAAATAAAAATGACAAAAAAAGTATCCTGATAAATTTGGGTTTATAGTTATAATGAGCACTTACTGAGGGAGGAATAATTGTACACATTTAAACTTAAACAGCATGAGAAACAGGCCATCAAATTTGTCCATCAAATTAATAAAGGACAACAGCGCAGAATAGATCTTTATTTCTCATTACCGAAAGAGATGGGCATCAATAAAACGACTCTACCGGAAAATGAATACTTCAATGCCGGCATTAAGGGCCGCCGCGCATACTTCACCAAAGGGATGCACCTGCCGCTATTACACTCGCGCTTTGCCAGCCGTATGAAACGCTCCCCGGATGAGTACAAAAGTAATCTCAACCTGTTTGCCTATCAATATATTATTGCCCTGGATACGGATACCCATGACGCATTGGCTATTGATGATAGCGAGAGCCTGCAGGATTTTTATGATGCCGCCAGTGATATCGGCGAGCAATGCCTGACCATATTAAAAAAACACCGCAGTTATATTCCGAGCGACAGTAAACTGCAGTCTATTTTTGAAAACGTGGATAACTATCTTTCCTGGTATACCGAGCAGGCAATATTGCGCATGCTGGCAAAAAAATCACGCACAGCCGAGTTTTCTGAAAAACGCTTAGCCCTGCTTAAAATCTGTGAACAGGAAAACGCCTACCGAAGCGAAAAGGTTTATAACTCCGCCGCCACCCTCAAAGATCCAAACCGTATCGCCAACAAAATGCGCTTATTGCGCAGATTGATTGAATTCGGCGTCATTTTTAAAAGCGACACGCAGGAGCTGGGCAATATTACCCGTAAAATCGCCACCGCTGTTGCCACCGCCTTGATTATGAGTGTCGTGCTGGTATTAATCATCAAAACGCAGGGCGCATTAAGCGGCATCACCTCGTTAATGATTTTTGTATTGGCTGTGATTTACGGCGTGCGCGAAGTCTTTAAAGACGATTTTAAAGCCATGCTCTGGCACTGGATAAGAAAAGGCAAGCCGAAATGGTCACGCACCCTGAGCGATGCCATGAGTCGCAATGAAATAGCCTGGCAAAAAGTCTGGTTGGATTATATTAAAGAGGGTCAATTGCCCGAACAAACTCAGGCGCTGCTGGCGATGCGTCACTCCCAAAATAAGCAGAGTGCCGAGTTTTTACACTATCGCCTGGAAACAAAAGTCAATAAATACGGCTTTCAGGCCGGTTATGACACCATAGAAGAAAGTATCGTCTTCAGCCTGCTGCCACTGTCTCGTTATTTAGAGCGCGGCAGCGGTAAAGTTTATGAGCAGAATGATCCGGCCTCCAATAAAGAGAAGATTCAAAGCACCTCTATAGAGCGTCGCTACCAAATTAATCTGGTGGTCGCCATTAATCAGGACAAGTACGATGAACTCTTTGAGCGTTATAAAATCACCCTGGATCGCTCCGGTATCGTGGAGCTGAGCAAAGCCGGTGCTACCACCAGCAAAGAGCCGGCGAAAAATAGCCGTTATTCAAAACTGTGGGCATTATTGCATCTTCATAAACAACATTGATAAAGCCAAGCCAGGGGCGCTTATCACTCCGCGACCAGGGTTTCGATGCGGTAGAATCCCTGTCCGTTTTCTCCGAGCGTCTGCGCCAGAAACGGCAGGGATTCCTGCATCTCTTTATACAGCGTCCATGGCGGGTTGATCACTATCATGCCGCTGGCGGTCATGCCTTTTTCTGGCGAATCGTCACTCAGGCCGAGCTCAAACAGCTGTATATTGTTAATGCCTGAATTAATCAGATTCCGCTCCATCTGCTCGATAGTGGAACGGTTAACAACCGGATACCAGAGCGCATAAGTGCCGGTGGCAAATCGTTTATAAGCGGCTATCAGAGTGTCGACGACTTCCCGGTATTCTGTTTTTATCTCATAGGAAGGGTCGATCAGGACAAAACCCCGGCGCTCCTTGGGCGGCATTTTGCCAATCAGCCCCTGCAGGCCATCACTATTGGCCATTTTAATCTGCCGCTTTCCGGAAAAGTTTTCACGCATAGCCGTAAATTCATTAGGGTGCAGCTCAAATAAAAACAGCCGATCCTTCTCGCGCAGCATCTGCGCGGCAATACTCGGTGAACCGGGATAAAACTGCAGCTCGCTTTGGCCGTTAAATTCCATCACCTGTTCAAGATAAGCGGCGACAGGAGCTGGCAGATCTTTGCGCTCCCAAAGCTGGGCAATGCCGTTATTAAACTCATTGGTTTTTAAGGCTTGTTCGGAGCGCAGCGAATAGGCGCCGCAACCGGAATGGGTATCGAGATAACACAGGGGTTTGTCTTTTTTAAGCATGTAATTGATAATCGAGGTGGCAACCGTATGTTTTAATACATCCGCGAAATTACCCGCATGAAAAGAGTGGCGATAGCTCAGCACAAAATACTCCAGAAAATATCATAATAGCCGCGCATTATACCTGCTTTCGGCAAATAATACGCCCCAAAATCAATGCCGCCATGTTATTATCCACAGCCGAATTGTTTGCCTGAAAATGGAGCTAAAATGCCAGCTAATGCCCTGACCGCCATTGAAAAACGCAGCGCAATTTCACTTTCCCTGGTCTTTGCCCTGCGCATGTTAGGGCTATTTATGATCATGCCGGTGTTTGCCATTTACGGCCAGCACCTTAACGGTTATTCCCCGCTCTGGGTCGGCTTTGCCATTGGCGCATACGGCTTAACGCAGGCGCTATTACAAATTCCAGCCGGCATGCTATCGGATCGTATTGGCCGCCGCCCGGTTATCTTTATCGGCCTACTGCTTTTTGCTGCGGGCAGTTTAGTGGCCGCCTATTCACAGAGCATATATGGCGTCACCCTAGGTCGGGCGCTACAGGGCACGGGGGCGATTGCCAGTGTTGTTTTAGCCTTGGCGGCAGATGTCACTCGCGAGGAGCAGCGCAGCAAAGTAATGGCGATGCTAGGCGTCAGCATCGGCATGGCGTTTGCCGTCGCGCTGGTCGCAGGGCCCATTCTGGCGTCCTGGTTTGGTTTACAGGGTCTGTTTCTGCTCACCGCCGCCGGCGCACTAGGCGGCATTGCCATCGTCCACTTTTTCGTTCCGCGTGTGCTCAGCAAAGCGCCCCGCGGTGAAACCATAGCCATTCCCGCCCTGCTCGGCAAACTACTCAAAGAGCCGCAACTGCTGCGCTTAAATATAGGTATTTTTATTTTACATATGACGCTTAGCGCCATGTTTGTGGCTCTGCCACTGCAGCTGCAAACGATGCACCTGGACGCGAACCTGCATTGGCAGTTCTATCTGCCGGCATTATTAATATCAGTGATGTTCATGATCCCTATGCTGATTCTGTCGGCGCGCAAAAATATGCACAAACAATGCTATCTGTTTGCCATTTTACTGATGGCAGGCAGTTTACTGGCCATGACACAGGCTGCGCAGTCTCTGAGTATCATGTTTATCTGTCTTTTATTGTATTTTACCGCCTTTAATTTTCTCGAAGCTTCACTGCCCGCGTTTATCTCAATTTTTTCACCGGCCGGCACAAAAGGCAGCGCAATGGGAATTTATAGCAGCTATCAATTTCTGGGCGCATTTGGGGGTGGCATTTTAGGTGGGTTATCCTATAAAATGGTCGGCAGTAGCGGGTTGTTTTTATGTTTAGCTGGGTTAATCTTATTATGGTTGTTTATTTCCTGGAGTATGGATAAGCCAGATAAGCTTCGTACGCATACCTGCACTGCTGTTATTAGAGATGAGCATCACGCGGCCTTGATCAGCGAACAGTTACTGCTGCTTAATGGCGTATTAGAGGTGGTCATTATCCTCGAAGAACAAGCAGTTTATATTAAAGTCAAGAACCAAGTCTTTGCTCTGGAAAAAGCGAAAGATATTTTAAAAAACAGTTAATATACTTAAACAACCTGAAAATTCATCTTCAAAGAGCTTAAGCATAGATAACATCGAAAGAAACGGAGCAAAACATGTTTAACCGTAGTGTAAACAAAGTCGTATTAGTCGGTAACCTGGGTAAAGATCCGGAAATGCGCTATATGCCCAATGGCAGCGCAGTGGCCAATTTAACCCTGGCAACCACAGAAAGCTGGAAAGATAAACAAACAGGTGAGCGTAAAGATAAAACGGAATGGCACCGTTTAACTGTCTTTAACCGCCTTGGTGAAATGTGTGGTGAATACCTGAAAAAAGGCACAAAAATTTACGTGGAAGGCAAACTACAGACGCGTAAATGGCAGGGCCAGGACGGGCAGGATCGTTACACCACTGAAATTGTTGTTTCAGAAATCCAGATGCTCGATTCACGCAATCAGGCACCAGGCCAGGGGCAGTATGCGGCAAATCAACCGCAACAAGGCGCGCCGGCACAACAAAGCTGGGGTAATGCGCCACAAGCCCCTGCTCAGCAAGCGGCTCCGCAAATGGCACCTGCTTACCAGCAGCCTGCGCCGGCACAACAACCCGCACCGGCACAGCAAGCAAAATCAGAGCCGACTCAATATAACGAGCCGCCAATGGATTTTGATGATGATATTCCGTTCTAGGATCGCGCTATTGTAAATAGGCAAATATCTAAGCCAGCATTATTGCTGGCTTTTTTGTGTTTTCACTGTGATTAAACCCGCGCAGGCTCTGATACTGCAGGCTGTTATCATACTCTTTGGCAAAGTTTCTCAACTCCTCAAGCGCTAAGGGTTTACTGAAGTAATAGCCCTGAAAGATATCACAGCCCGCCTGGTCTAATAGCCGCCCCTGCAGTTCATCTTCCACCCCCTCGGCAACAATTTTCATGCGCAATGCTTTACCCATATTGATAATAGTTTCCATCATGGCGTTATCGGTATGGTTGGTGACAATATGATCAACAAAACTTTTATCGATTTTCAACTCATCAATGGGGACCTTTTTAAGCATGTTCAGAGAAGAGTAGCCCGTACCAAAGTCATCGAGCGACAAGGTCATATTATGGGCTTTCATCTGCTTAAAAACCGACGCTAATCTGTCAAAGCGCTCAATAAACAGGCTCTCGGTTATTTCAACAGTGACAGTTGCCGGATCCATTGCATGCAGTGTGCAGGCTTCAAGCAATTTTTTCATAAAATCGCCCTGCATAAACTGCTTGGCGGAAACATTGATGGACAGTTGCAGGGCAAGCCCTTCCTGTTTTTTCAAGCTTGCTATATCCTGCATCGCGCGATGCATAATATATAAGCCTAACTGGCGCATATAACCCGCTTTTTCGGCAATGGGAATAAACAGATCCGGAGGCACAAAGCCGAGTTTTTCACTCTGCCAGCGCACTAGAGCTTCAACGCCAATCAGTCTGTGCTCTTTATCGAGCTGCGGCTGGTAAACCAGGGTGATCTCTTTATGTTTTATGGCCTGAGAGAGCGACTGTTCAATCTCAATATTGCGGGTCAGCTGACTATAATTGCTTGGCGAAAAGAACTGGTATTGATTCCTTCTGGTCTGCGCCCTTTCAATACTGCTGTCGGCATAACTCAACAGGGTTTCAATCTCCAGCGCATCATCGGGAAAGCGCGCAATACCGATCGAGCCGCTCACCTTAAAGGCACTTTTATGGGTCAGGTAGGGCTGGGCGATATTTTTTAGTATTAACTTGGCACAATCTGCAATTTCATCTCTATTTTCAGATTCAATAAAAATAACAAACTCATCGCCACTGTAACGACAGGCAAGCGCGTTAAGTCCGACTAAACAGAGCTTGCCTGTTTTCGGGCAATACAGCCTTTTGCCATTAGCAAAATGCTCATCGCAGGGCGCTAAGCTTTGCTCAATACGCTTGGCCACCTGGGCAAGAATAAGCTGACCATAGTTGTGTCCAAAGGCCTTGTTAATATTATTAAAATTGTCCAGCTTCAGGTATAACAGGGCAAACGGCGTGCGCTTATCCCGTTGCATCCTGATAAAATGCTTTTTAATCACGGTATGGTTAGTGAGTCCAGTGAGCGCATCGTGTTCTGCGTTATAGGTCAGTTCATTAATTTTTTTAATTTCATTTTTAATGATCCAGCGAAACAGAGTAAAGATAATCCCAATAAGCAGCGCGTAAAAAACAAAGTAGTAATGGACCTGCTGATAGAGTTTCTGCACAACTAGCTGGTAGGGCATTTCCGCTGAAACCCAAAAATGATAGCGGGGATTATAACTGAGCGTATAGATCAGCCTTGGCGACTGTGAATCTTCACCGTTTTGGATCACCGGCGCTAGATAGCTGCTATTTTCTGCCGCTAGCCGTGTCTTTAGGCTGCTGAAATCTTGACCTAGAAGACGATTGTCCGGCAGTGCATTGTTGTAGTATTGCGAATATTGCTCGACTTTTAAAGGGCTGCGCAAAATAGGAAAGGCGCCATTATCCAAGGTCACCTGCATGCTATTATGCAGATACTCTTCCTCATCCAAGGTCTTGGCGAGCATGGTTAGGTCTAATGCCGTAGCGATGACAGCGACAACATTGCCCTCGCCATCAAGCACCCTTTTTCTGACCGGCAAAATCCATTTGCTGATGTTTTCTAAGAGATAGGCTTTACCAATCACCATTTGCTCAGTATTAAGCGCTTCCTGAAACCATTGCTGGGTGTTTTCACTATCCAGCAGATTAGCTCCCTGCAGATTAGCTCCCTGCAGGTTAGACACAGAGCTAAACTGCAGCTCTCCCTGTTGAGAAAAAATAGCCAGGCCGACAAAAAGCGGATTAAGCTCCTTGAGGGTAGTAAAGGTATGATTGTTAAACTCGGGATTATTTAAGTAGGTATTGGCAAACACATTCTGCAGAATTTCCTGCTCTTTCAGCAAGGCATTGAGACGATTGTGGTAACTATGGTTAGCATGCCACAGATCGCTTTTGCTATGCGCTAAAATCTCATCATATTTCTGGTAAACGGCCAGCGCCAACAGCGCCGTGGCAATAAAAACAATAAAATAAAAGAGCAGCCATATTTTTTTTGCGAATTTAAGCATAGAGAAAAATTACTATTCCACAGCGAAACAGACAGGATTAAAAATTATTCAGTCTATAGTTAAAGCGCAATAAAAACAATAAA
>JBFGZH010000095.1:0-8836 GCA_041586895.1 Psychromonas sp.
CCCGTCGATATACAAACTACAGTTAATCTGTTTGATTTATATAAACTGCTGACCTACCTGAGTGAGCGGCCAGGTGAAGATATTAAATACCAACTGAAAACCAGAATAGATCCGAAAGGTTTTGTCGCCTTTAACCTCAATAAAGAGGGCGAACTAAATGAAAACCTGCTACGTGGTCTAAGTCGGGCATCTCGATAACGCAAAGTCGTGTACAGGCGCTTATTGTGATTAACCTGCACGGTTATGCACAATAAGCGCGCAACTTCTGCCTGTGGGTGAGTGTGCTTTAGCTGTGGATTATTTATGTATAATATGGTGTTTTTAATCTGAGCCTTCAGACAGCCAGCAGAATCAAAGCAATTATCCAAGGATCCTGAATGAGCATAGCGCTTGAAAACAATACTTTGGCCGCGCTTACTAAGCGTTCGTTTTCTCTTTATAAAGACAGACTCTTTGTCTCGAATATCGATGACATTGCCATCACCTATGCGCAAGCCGAAGCGAAGATCGCGCAGCTGCATAGTCTGTTTGCAGAGTTAGGCATAAAACAGGGGGATAAAGTTGCCATCTGCAGTGAAAATATGCCGCATTGGGGCATTGTCTATTTGGCTGTTAGCTCTTTTGGCGCGGTCGTTGTCCCCATTTTAGCGGACTTTCACGGCAATGAAATTCGCCACATCATTAAGCATTCGCAAGCGGTTGCTATCTTCGTTTCCCAAAAAATCCAGGTAAAGCTTAATGCCAAGGAGTTTAGTTCATCGCTGCAGTATCTGTTTGCCTTGGAAACGCTGCGCCTCTTAGAAGATAACAGCGCCAAAAAATCGCCGCTGCTCAGTAAAGGAGTGGAAAAAGTGGCCCGAATTAAGGAAAAGACGCAGCAGCTCGCGCATCGCCACAGTGAGCGGCCGCCATTAATTATCAATGAGAATGATCTGGCCGTTATTATTTATACATCCGGGACAACAGGACAGTCGAAAGGGGTGATGCTGTCGCATAAAAATATAATTGCGCAGCTGCAGCAGATACAAAGTCTGATGGAAATCCATGCGCAAGACAGGTTTCTATCAATCTTACCTCTAGCTCATACTTATGAATGCTCCGTTGGTTTTTTACTGCCCTTTGCAAAAGGCGCCGCCATTTATTACATCAGCAAAGTGCCTTCACCTAAGGTTATGCTTGCGGCGATGCAGCAAGTGCGCCCGACCTGTATGCTCAGCGTGCCGCTGGTTATTGAAAAAATTTATAAGTGCAAAGTGCAGGCTGAATTTAATAAAAACAGTGTGATTAAATTTCTTTATCGAAAGCTGCCTGTGGTGCGTAAAAAACTAAATAAAATGGCCGGCAAGCAACTTAAGCAAAGTTTCGGTGGTCAGATGCGCCTCTTTGGTATCGGCGGTGCAAAATTATCTCCCTTTGTTGAAACATTCCTGCAGGAAGCTGATTTTCCCTATGCGATAGGTTATGGCCTGACTGAGACGGCGCCGATTATTGCCGCCGCCATTCCCGGGCGTACTCAAGTGGGCACAACCGGAATTATTCTGCCGCATATCGAATATCGATTTAAAAAAACTTCTGCAGGGGGCCGTGACGGTGAACTGCATGTGCGTGGCCCTAATATTATGTGCGGTTATTATAAAGATCCGCTACGTAGCGCTGAGGTCTTAGATGCAGACGGCTGGTTAAATACCGGTGACTTGGGTTTTCTCGATGAGCAGGGAATACTGACGATTAACGGGCGCAGTAAGAATGTGATTATCGGCGCCAGTGGCGAAAACATTTATCCTGAAGCGATAGAGTCGCTTATTAATGAGCATCCACTGGTATTAGATTCTCTGGTTTATGAAAACGAGCACAAAGTGGTTGCCAAAATACATATTGATTACGAGCTCTTTGATGAATCTCATAATATCAGTAAGGCCAGTGATTCCGCTTTGCATGAGGATATTTTATCCTTGTTAGAAGAGATTCGCAGGGTTGTTAACGGGCAGCTTGCCAGTTACGCCAGGATCAGCCGCGTCATCGAGCAGCAAGAAGCTTTTATAAAAACACCGACTAAAAAGATAAAACGCTACTTATATACGTGATTGCAGATAGTTATCTTCAACCTGCCTGAAACAAAGAAGCATACAGCACACCAAGGCGAATAAATTCCGCGCCCCTAAACCACAGTAAGCGAAGCGGGCTATACCACGCGTTCCAAAAAAGCAGCAATCGGAACGTGGGCCAAAAAATCAAGCCGAATAGAGCAAGCCAAGGCGAATAAACTCCGCACCTTTAAAGCAAGAGCCAGGCTAAATACTTGAAATGTGATGTGCTCATTTTTTTGCTGCAAGCAACGTTGCTACTTGAGGCTATCATTAGATAAGATCATTCATACATTATAATGCAGGTTAAGAGACTGCTAACTTTTATAATAAGCGCTCGAAAAAAGGGGGATTGTTAAGATGTCTACTATTATTGAAGAGATTACTAGTGAGCATGCACTGGAAAAGTATGCCAATAAACATCGCTTGTTGAATGAAGCGGTACCCTATGTTGGCCACCCCAAGCAAAGCGCATCCGAGCCCGATAAGATTTTTTTGCGCCTGGACCCTCTGTCAGATAATGGCGCCTTACTGGAATTTAAAACGGCAGATGTGCTCTTTGCCGAAAATGTGGAAACGGTCGCCAATAAAGAGGGGGAAACATTTCAGATTTTTAAGATATGGATTCGCAATGGCAGTGTCGGCATTAAGCTTGAGCAGTTTATCGTTTAGGAGATTTTTTCTTTTCCTGATCAACTCGAGCTTGCAGGCTTATGCGCGGTAAAAAACTAACCTGATACAGGCATTAACTTGATATCAGGTTAGCAATGTCAAACCACAGTGCTAATGCAGTTGATGATGCAGGCTGGCGTAATAAGCATCCTTGGCTAGTAAGTCAGTGTGCAGCCCGGAAACACGCAATACGCCATTTTCCATCAAGTGAATTTTATCCATTTTGCTCATCGCGGTCAGGCGATGACTGATCATTAATACCGTTTTATCCCTGGCAAATTCAAATAACAAAGCGAGGATCTCCCGCTCCGTACGTTTATCCAAGCCTTCGGTAGGCTCATCAAGCAATAATAGCGGCGCGTCACGCAGTAACACGCGGGCCACGCCAATACGGCGTTGTTCACCACCTGAAAGCTGTCTGCCACCTTCGCCGATCCATACATCCAGCGGATTTTCTCCCTGCGTTAAGGCAGATAGGCCGACCTTTTCCAGTACTGCAAGCAGCCGCTTATCATTGACCTCCTGTGCCGCTTTGCGTTCTGCATAGTTGCTAAATTCTGTCATATTCGGCTGCGCCAGGGTCAAATTGCTGCGCAGGGTACCGCTAAACAGATAGATGCGTTGGCTCACAATAGAGAGGCCATCGCTTAAGGCCTGCTGACTGTATTGAGTGATATCCATGCCATCGACGAGCACACTGCCGGAGTCAGCCTCCCATTCGCGGGTAAGCAATGATAGTAAGGTCGATTTACCACAGCCGGTTTGCCCTAATAAGGCTACTTTTTCACCTGCCTGAACGGATAAATTAATGCCTTTCAGTACTTGCTTGCCTGCCTTATCATAGGAGAAGCAGATATTATTAAAAGCCAATATCCCTTGTTTTATTTGTGCATCGCTTTGCTGGTTAAAGACAATGCCCGGCTCCTGCTCAACCAGCTCATTAACCCGTCTGGCTGCGTTAACACAAGATGACAGATGCTGAAAAGCGCTGCTCACCGGCATTAACATCTCAATACAGGCAAGTACCATAAAAACAATCATGGCTAATAGAGGACCCGGCGGCTGCTGTTCGCCAATACCGGCCGCCGCGAAATAAAGCACAAGCACGACCACCACGCCATGGCAGAAGATCAATGCGCCCTGGCTAAATGCGTTGATATTGGCCATCGCCCGCTGGCTGTCTAACAGCTTGGCTTCCGATTGTGCCAATTGTGCCCGAAAACGCTCAGTCGCACCGAACAGGGATATTTCAGCTAAACCCTGGACAAACTCTAGGATCTGCACGCGTAATACGCGTTTGCTTTGCTGCAGCTTTATTCCCGGATTTCGTCCGAGAAAGTAAAAAAGCCACGGCAGGGTCAGCCAAATCAGCAGCAGTCCGGCACATAAAATCAGCGCCAATTGCGCATCTATCCAGGCAACAAACAGATACAAACCGCCGAGTATCAGTAAGGCTGACAGTACCGGCGTAAGCAGACGCAGATACAGGTGATCTAAGGTGTCGATATCAGCCACTAAACGATTGAGCAGTTCGCCCTGGCGAAAGCCCTGCATATTGCGGGCGCTAAGGGGCAGGATTTTCCGCCAAGCCCAGACACGAAGCTCAGTGAGCAGCTTAAAGGTTGCCTCGTGGGTTGCTAAACGTTCGCCGTAGCGGCTTGCGGTGCGCATAATAGAGAGAAAGCGTACTGCGCCGCCAGGGGTAAAGTAGTTAAAGGCTTGTGCGCTTGCCAGGGTTAGTCCAGCCACGGCAGAGGCGGATAAAAACCACCCTGAAAGCGATAATAAACCGATACCGGCCAATAAGGTGGTAAAGCTTAAAAACAGCCCGAGCAACATCATTAGCCATTGATGTTTAAACAGTTTAATAAAAGGCAGTAGGGCTCTCATGGGTTCAGCTCCTTATTATCTTGCTCTGCTTGGGTAACATCATCGGTTTGCATTTGTTTAAATAATCCCGGCCTATTGTTTAACTCTTCAAAGCTGCCCTGTTGCACAATTACTCCTTTATCCAACACTAAAATCGTATCCATATGCATTAACTGCTCGAGTCGATGAGTGACCATCAAGCAGGATGACTGCGCCATGGCATCACGCAACGCACTGATCACCGTCTGCTCGCTATGTCTGTCTAAACTTGCCGTCGGCTCATCGAGTAAAAACAGCTGTGCCTGCTGGCCAAGCGCACGCGCTAAGGCGATACGCTGCGCCTGACCTACGGAGATGCCGGCCATCTGTTCGCCAACAGGATGCGCTAAGCCCAGCGCTTGCTGATCCACAAAATCCAGTACTTTCGCTTTCTCTAATAAGGCGCGCACTGTCTGCTCATCCATATTCGGATTGCCCATCGCCACATTATCGCGGACACTGCCATGAAAAAGCTGCGGATCTTGGCCAAGCCATGCCAGATGTGCACGCCACTCATCGACAGCTAACTCTTTTAATTCAACGCCATTAATTGTTAGCGAGCCTTGATAGGGTAAAAATCCCAATAAGCCGTTTAATAAGCTGCTTTTGCCTGCGCCACTCGGGCCAACAACGGCCATCTGTTGCTGGTTATGCAGCTGAAAACTTAAAGGTCCGACTAAGGTGGTGCCGGAGTGACTCTGCACAGTGAAATTCTGCGCCACTAGCTCCACGCCGGCATGCCAGTCGAGGGTTTTTAGTGCACGCTTTGTGTCGCTGCATAACGGCGTTTGCGCATGTTCCTGGTGCTGATAATCCAATAGCTTCATTAACTCTTCAGCGGCACCAATGGCTTGAGCTTTGGCGTGATAATGGGTACCCATATCGCGTAACGGCTGATAAAACTCAGGCGCCAGCATCAGAATAAACATACCGGCAAAGAGGCTGAACCCCGCACCGTAATCGCCAAAGTTAAGATGACCGAGAAAACTAAAACCAAAGTAAATCGCCAATAGGGCGATAGAAATGGCGGCGAAGAACTCTAATACTGCGGAGCTTAAAAAGGCGATGCGCAATACGGACATGGTTTTTTGACGAAATGCTTCCGAAGCGCTTGCAATCTCTTTGCCTTCCGCAGCACCGCGATTAAATAGCTTTAAAGTATTTAAGCCTTTTAACCTGTCCATAAAATGGCCGCTTAGTTTTGCCAGCGCACTGACATTTTTACGGTTAGCATCTGCAGCGCCGACACCGACAAAAATCATAAAGATCGGAATCAGCGGGGCTGTGCCTAATAAAATAAGTCCGGCGGCCCAATTTAATGGGAAGACAGCAATTAGAATGGCCAGCGGAATAAAACCGGCCAGTAACATTTGCGGTAGATAGCGCGCATAAAAATCCTGTAAGTCTTCGACCTGTTCCAGGACAATGCTCGCCCAACTGCCGGCTGGTTTGCCTTTGATAAAGGCGGGCCCTAATTCACTGAGTTTATCCAGCACTGCGTTGCGAATGTGTAGGCGCAGCTTCTTTCCGGCTTCAAAAGCGCTTCGTTCTCGTGCAAATGCCAGTAGCGCACGCACAGGAATTAATGCCAGTAGCCATAAAAACTCACTGTTAAATTCAGATCTGGGCAGCTCAAGAATAATGATACCGTGCAAAATGGTCGAGATAAGGTAGGCCTGCAGGATCAGAGAGAAGCCGGTCAACAGTCCAAAAATCACGGTAAGATTAAGATAAAAACCGCAGGCTTTTTTCTGCTGCTTTAACCACGCGGTCAGTTTTTTTTCTAAGGGTTTGTCCATATTATTCCTGCAGTTGGCGTTGTCTAATTGCGATTGGAAATGTCAGAGGGCGCAGTATCGCAGGCCTTGCGCCTGAATGAAACTAACAAGGATATAAAATATGCCTGAAATTATTGCGATTGATAATCAATTTTATTGATAAACCACTCCTTGGGCCCGCTAGGCGTCTGCACCTGAAAATCATCATCCACCTCTTTTTTCAGCATCGCCCGCGCCATTGGCGAGTCGATGGAAATATAATTTTTGCTATCATAAATTTCATCCGGGCCGACAATTTTAAAGCTCAGTTTTTCCCCGTCTTCATTTTCAATTTCAACGCTTGCGCCAAAGAAAACTTTTCCTTCCTGTTGCGGGGAGTAGTCAATAACATTCAGCTCTTCCATGCGCTTTCTCAGATAGCGGACGCGGCGATCTATCTGCCTTAATAGCCGTTTATTCTCCTTGTAATCCGCATTTTCAGATCTATCGCCGAGGCTGGCGGCCCAGTTGACAATGGCTGTTATTTTCGGCCTTTTCTCCTTCCATAGGTAATCATGCTCCTGCTGAAGTTTTTTATAGCCGGCACGCGTTATCAGTTTACTTTTCACGGTTGCTCCCTGTTATTTTTAATACTATAGCAATGGTATTGCGTCTTATTTTTCTTTTTATCAGAAAATAAACAATTTGAGCAACTGCTTATTGAAACTTCCATTTACCAAATTGCACCGACAAAACTTTTCTAGCCACTATGCCCGGCAGTTGTGCTATTATCGTGAGTAATTTTTAGCTGCTTTTAGCTGCTAGCTGCAAATTTCAAATTCAATAATGGACTAGGGTGCTTTAGACATGATCCCAAAATTAACTCACCAAGAAAATATCAAGCAAGATTACTTCAAATTTTTGCAGGCATTAAGCGCAACAGACTTCAATGGTGAAATCGAAAAAAGTTATGCCGGCCGTTTAGCCGTGGCAACCGATAACAGCGTCTATCAGTGTTTACCACAGGCGGTTATCTTTCCTAAATCAACCCAGGATATTGTTGAAATTTGCAAACTGGCACAATTAAAGGAATTTGCTGATATCCGTTTCTCACCGCGTGGTGGCGGTACGGGCACCAATGGTCAGTCGTTAAGTCATGATCTGGTTTTAGATCTTTCCCGACATATGAACAATATCCTCGAGCTTAATGAAAAAGAGGGTTGGGTACGGGTACAGACGGGCGTGGTTAAAGATCAGCTTAATGCTTATCTGCGCCCTTACGGTCTGTTTTTCTCGCCGGAGCTGTCAACCAGTAACCGCGCAACCATTGGCGGTATGATCAGCTGTGATGCATCCGGCCAGGGATCATTGGTTTACGGTAAAACCAGCGATCATGTTCTAGGACTGCAATCGGTATTAGTCGATGGCCAGGTGTTAGACAGTGCACCGCTTAATGGGGCAGAATTAAGCGCACAAAAAGCACGCCAGGATAGCATAGGTAAAATATACAATCAGGTAGTAGAAACCTGCTCAACAAAACAGCAACAGATCGAAGATGGTTTTCCTAAACTGAACCGTTTTTTAACCGGTTACGATCTCAAACATGTTTATGATGCCGAGACAGGGACGGTGGATTTAACACGTATCCTATGCGGTGCGGAAGGCTCGTTAGCCTTTATCACCGAAGCTAAGCTGCATATTCAGAAAATACCCACGCACCGTACCTTATTGAATATCAAATATGACAGCTTTCAATCGGCACTGCAAAATGCGCCGTTTTTAGTGCAGGCCAATGCCTTATCGGTGGAGACGGTCGACTCGACGGTACTTAATCTGGCCAAAGAAGATATCATCTGGCATAGCGTAGAGCCGCTGATCAGTGACGTGCCGGGGCAGGTAGTCGATGGCTTAAATATTGTTGAATTTGCCGATGAAGATGCCGATGTGCAAACAGAAAAAGTGGCCGCATTGGCGAAAAAACTGGATAGTTTAGTCGCCAATAAAGAAGCCGGCGTGATTGGTTATCAGATTTGCGAGCAATTAGCCGATATTAATAAAGTCTACGCGATGCGTAAAAAAGCGGTGGGTTTATTGGGTAAAACAGAAAGCCGTGCGAAGCCGCTACCGTTTGCCGAAGATACCTGTGTACCACCGGAAAATCTTGCTGATTATATTATTGAATTCCGTCAGCTGTTAGATGATAAAGGCCTGCATTACGGTATGTTCGGCCATGTTGATACAGGCGTTCTGCATGTCCGTCCGGCTTTGGATCTCTGTGATCCGAGCCAGGAAAAACTGATGCGTGAAATTTCCGACAAAGTGGTGGCATTAACCGCTAAATATAAAGGTCTGATGTGGGGCGAGCATGGTAAGGGCTTCCGCAGTGAATATGGCCCGGAGTTTTTTGGCGAGGAG
>JBFGZH010000096.1:0-8818 GCA_041586895.1 Psychromonas sp.
GATACTTACTGATAATCGCAAGATACTCTTTTTTCATCTTCACGTTCTCAAGCATGAATTTAACGTTTGGATTCACTTTCTTAATGTGATTCAGAATATCAACGTAAACAAAAAACAACGCACTGCGCGGATCATCAAAAGCCAGCTGCTTACCTGCAAAGCTGAACCCCTGGCATGGACTGCCGCCAATCAGCAGGTCAATGCTGGACCAGTCAATATCCCATTCGCGCCACCTGGTTACATCACCCAGCTGGATAGTTTCCGGCCAGTTTGCCTGTGTCACTTTGATTGCGTACTTGTCCAGCTCACTGGCGTAATAGGTATCAACATCAATACCAGCCCGGTCTAATGCAATGCGGCCGCATGACATGCCATCGAAACATGACAGCACTTTGATTTTACTCATAAAATCTCCTTTACAGTTTAAGCGACTAAGCCACCTGCTCTAAATACTTATCTTTATTCTCAAAAAGCCACTCTTCCATTTCATCTATATTGCCGAAAAATACGCACTGGTTATCGCTGTTAACGACATTCCAGGTGTTGTGAATGCTGTCGAAGGTGACGTAAACATCGATCTTATTGCTCATACTTGCTCCTTGTTAGCTTAATGCCTGCAGGCGGCTGATCTCTTCATGGCTGAGGTTAGAATAGAAATCGCCCATATACAGGTCGCGTATAGCGCGGCACCAATCCAGCAGGCTGCGTTGCGGCTGCTGCTGTAAAAGGTCACGGTAGCGGACGCTTAATTTGCCGACAAAGGCGCGGTTTAAGGCCAGTTTCTCAACCACAGTTGCCAGCACCTTATCGGTCAGTTCCAGCGCGCCGGCTTTGGTTCCGACTTGAGACTGAGAAAGGGAGAAGTCGGGAACACATTTCTCCCCCTCTATTTCGTTTAAAGCCGCGTGGTTGCTGGGGTTTGCGGCGGTTGCTAGTGATCCACCCTGGGGAGTTGGATTGCTAAAACAAGTTGCCAAGGGTGGATCAGTTGCCAACAGGTTATCCACAGGCGAATTAGCGCTGAAATGAGGTGCTATTTTCGCATAAGCTTTTTGCAAATGCTCACGGACAATTTCCGGGTTGCGCAGCACGCTGACCTGCTCCATAAGGCGCGCAACACGGCCGTGGTGACGTTCATCGCTCATGCCATCATTAATATTGTTAATAAACTCGGTTACTTCCTGCATCAACCAGGTGCGGCTCATTTCGCTGGCGTGTTGTTCTTCGCGCTCGGCCATGTGGTTTTCGATGCCGCGCACGCGCAGATTAACCAAAGTGCGCACTGCCGATAATGCCTGTTCATCAATGCCGTACACATTGACGGCTTCGTCGTTGATGCGGCGTTTGCCGAGCGACTTAATTGGAATACCTGCGGAACGTAAAAAGTTATTGATCCACTGCACCGGATTTTTCAGGGTGTTGCTCGTTACCGTGACGCCCGAGTATTTATAGAGGCTGTCCTGAGTTTTGGGTTTTCTTAACCAGTTCAGCAATTGATTTTGAATGGTTGCGCGGCTCCACTCTTTGCCGTTGTAGTTTAACTGTTCATCGAGGCCGGCCGATTTTAATATTTTAATTAAGTGCGCGCGCTTAATGGACTGATGGCGCCAGTTAGCACGGCTCTTTTCAACCTGGTTTATCTCTCTGTGGTCCAGCGCTCTTGCCGTGTCGGCGGAAAGCGCGGCGAGCGAGAGGCGTTTCAGGCTGCTGACAAAGCGGTTTTTGCTTTGCTTAAAGGTCAGCGCGTTGATCACCATTTCCAGCTCTGTTACCGGCATTTCCAGCGGCGCATCCTGCTGCGCATTAAAACGGTAGTTCTCGCCCGGCTGCAGATAATCATCATAGATGCCGCGCGCAAACTCATGCAGCTGGTCTAATTCCTCATTGCTGGCTGCAAAAATATTCAGGTCGTAAGCCACGCGCGACTTGGCAATCTCTTCGCTGCTGTAAGCTTCGCTGTTATTGTTCATGGCAATAAGGTCATCGCCGGTCAAACACTTGGCCGCTTGTATTTCGCGCAGCATTATTCTGTCGGTGCGCTCACTGGCGGCTTCACGCGCCGCGCGGCCAAATTTTGCGTCGATATCATTCTTGGCCACAAAATTAATGTTGTAGCCGGACTTTTCGGCTAACGCAATAAAGCGGCCTTTATAGTCGTTCTTTGAGAGGTTCATCTGCGCTTTTACTTCGCAGTACAACCACTCAAAAAGTGGATTGCGCGAGGCAAAATCACCGGTATTCGGATCGATATTTAAAAATTTAATGGTTTCTGCGGAGCGTTCATCTATGAGTTTGTTATAGATAAATGCCGCGTCGGTCGGCTCGCTGCGCTGTGCCGGGTCGATATAAACATTGAACTCCTGCACGTCACGCGCGCGGTTTAGCCCCTGATGGCCCTCTTCGGCGCTTCCAACTGTGCTGTTTAAAAAGCCGATGGTCGAGGTGAACTGATGCGCCTTGGACGGAATATCAAAGCCGGTGCCCAACGTCGGCGAGGCGATGATCACGTCCAGCGCGGGAACGGCCAGCTCGATATTTTCCAGCGCCGCTTTGACTTCCGGGTCGTCCTTGGCGTCCGCATGGACAACCAGGGTTTTGCCGGCAAAGTGGCCGCGCTCGCGCTCCTGCTCAAGCTCGACCGCCAGGTTTTTTACTTCCCGCTTGGAGTTGGCAAAGATATAGCTTTTCTGTCCGGCCAACAGCTGTTGTTTGACGAATTCGGCCAGGTGGTTTTTGCTCTCAAAGATATTGATGGTTTTGCCGCGCCCGATTTTAAACTGATTGTGATAATGAATACCGCTGTTTAAGTTGATCTGCGCGCAGAAGTTTTTGGTCAGATCGCCGAGGTGCGCGTCCGCCAGAATTTGCGTTTTCGAGTGGGTGAGCAAAAACTGCAGCATATTGAGATTCTGCTCGGCGTGGGTATTGGTTTCGGCAAAGTAGTGCGACAGGTTTTGCTCCACTTCATCGACAAACACCGTGTCCCACTGTGAGCCGGCCAGTTTATACAGGCTGTCTACCGAGATCACCAGGCAATCGGCCTGCCGTAAAAACTGCCCCTGGTCGCCGCTGCCTTTAACCACTAAGTCCTCGTAATACTGCACGTCAATATTGCTGCCGTTGCTGGCAATCGAGGTTTTTAAACTTTTGGCCAGGGCTTTGCGGTGGGAAATAATCAGCGTTTTTTGCTGCGGATTGTCTTGAATATGCTGTTTGACCGTGTAGGTTTTGCCGGTGCCCATATCCGACTCAAGCAGATTGAGGCCGGGCATAATAGTGGCGCGCAGATAACGGCTGTCGCTGACTACCAGTTCAAAGCCGCGAATATGGCTGATCTGTGCCGCCAGCGCTTGATGGCCTTCGTGGCGCCATACGTCCCACCAGTCGGCATTAGCCGCTGCCGGCACTGTCCAGCGACCATTGGCCGCCTGCGCGGCTGCGAGTCCCTGTTTATCGTTATCCGGCGCAGCAATAAATTGAATATTGGGATGCCGCTTGCGCAGTTTGTGAATAATGGTCGGAATATGGCCCTCGCCGATCGGCGAAATCCAGCATTCCTTTGTAACCAGGTGGCCGACCACGCAGTTGGCAAACCCGCCGCCAACAAATACGCGCCTAGTTTGTGCCGTATAGCCGATGCTGGTAAAACCGATTTCGGTCATGGCATGGTGCGAGGCGAATTTCTGGTTGCCGGATTTTTTGCCTTTTTTGTCGGCGAGTTTTTCAAAACCGCAGAATTTACCGCTATTGCCCAGCTCCGACCAGAGTGGTCGCACCGTGGACGAGGTTAGAAAGCTGTAGCCGGAGTCTTTGACCGTGACCTGCTCGTTTTCCCAGCGGCGCAGGTCGCAAAGCTGGTAAGCGTTGTGCAGCATCTTGCCGGCGAGATAGTTGCCGATATGGGCCTGTTGAGTGATTTGCGGCAGCGTATGGAAGAACTGCTGCTCGCTTTGGAGCGCCTGCCACTGCGCCTGCTCAGCCTGCTGTTGTTTTCGGCGACTGTCCTCAAGGCGTTTCTGCCGCTCGATGGCAAAGGCTTTTTTCTCTTCGGCGCTGAATTCTTTGCGCGCGGGTTTCCATCCGGCTTGCTTGGCCGCATAGATAAATGAGCCGATGGTGGTGCGTTTGACCTGTTTGAAATTTTTGCGCCAGGCGTTGAATTCACGCTCTTTATAGCTGGAACCCAGTTCTGACCATTGCTGGAATGCGTCCAGTCCTGGATCGCCGAATCCGGCATACAGGGCGCGGCCGATCTGTGCCCATTCCTGATAGGCCATATTCGGGTCTAAGTGGTCGAGCGCGTTATCTACATCGTCGAGGGTTAAATCTTGATATTTTTCCATTGCTTACTATCACCATCGCGCACGCATCGCGTGAGCGGAAAAAATGAACGTAAGACGAGCGAACCTGCTCCTGAATCCCCGACCAAAAAGTTGTTTGAGCGCGTGTTTTTATAAACATTTGACCAAATTTATTTGCCAAGGTTGGCGAATAACATTAGAATTGATGGTGTTGATATCTATTCTTTTTCTTTTTCTTTTTGGTGGGGAAAAAGGTGGTGATTCTAAAAAACCTCGCTGGATGTGGCGTCCAATAAGCGAGGTTTTTTTTCGTCTTCCTTTTGCTTTGTCTATTTTTTAAACTAAACAAATACACCTGTTTTCCTAATGCCTAAATAATAGAGATCTTTGCTTTCAGTGTCTAGGAGGAAACCTATTTTTTTCACTATTTTGCGCACTAAAAAAGCTGCCGCGTGGCGACCAGGCGGCCGATAATTTTATCCCCCTCGGCCATTTTGATGACCGGGTATTGATTATTCAGCGGGCGCAAATGTTGCCCGTCGCGCACCTGCCTAAGCTGTTTAAAGGTTGCTTCACCGTCAACCACGGCCAGCACGTAATCGTTTTCTACCGCGCGGCGGTTGGGATCAAAAAACAGCATCGACCCCTTGGGAAATGACGGCCCGCCGTTGAAGGACTCCATATCGTCACACTGCAGTTCCAGCGCAAAGCAACCCGGCAGCAGGTCACTTGGCCCGTCGATATAGTGATGGCTTTCACGATTTTGATGGTTGCCCGCTTCAATCTGCAGCCAGTTTAGTACCGGCACTATGTTGCGGGTCATTTTTTTGGCCTGCAGTCGGTCGTCCAGATCGGTGCTGCTGCAGACTTTTTCGGTAAAAATCTCGATCGGGATATTTAACCCCGCGCTCGCCGCGCGCATAAATATCCAGGAGCAATCCTGCACCCCGCGCTCGACCTTGGAAAGCTGCGATTTGGTGATTTCATAATTAACACTTTTACAGACTGCATTGAGCGACAAGCCTTTAGATTGCCTGACATGTTTGAGTATTTCACCGATGGTCATCATTTACCCTTTCCCTGTTGTTTTTTGCTTTTTGTTTACTTTAATTGATGATTTTTCCGCTTAATATTCCCTTGCGAAACAAAAGTTGCTAATATGATTTTCACTTAAGACACTAAACAAAAGCGGAAAAAAAGATCACAATTATATTTATTAGTCAAGTTGAATCGTGGCGATTTTAGCATAAAAAAGGCTAATACTTGCGTTAATGAGTTATTTTTGTCTATTTTTTTATCTAAAACCGGTCGTAGTTAACAAAAGGCTAAAAAGTGACTGAAAATCTATACTGGTTGCGTGAAATCCTGCAGGCCGAACTTGCACCGCTCGGCAATATCGGCAATCAGTTGTCCGCTGCCGGTGAAGGCATAACGCAAACCGCCTATCGCACCGATAAACCGCCCATTTTCCCGCGCAACAATGTTCCCGGCCTGACGGCGGCCCTGGGTAACGGTCAGTATCGTGACTGGCTGGTATTCTGTTATTCGCCGCTGCCTTACTATCGTGGCCAGGCGGAATTTTTTCAGTTGGTCTTTGACCGCGCCGCCGCCGCGCTGCCTCGCCCGCTACCTGCCCCGCTATTTAAAAAATTCAGTTCCCTGACGTTATTAGCCGCGCTGGCCGCCCGCGCCGAGTTAACCACTGCGCCGAAAGTGATCAGCAGCAATCAGCTCGCGCATCTCTTGAACGTGAAACCACAGACCTATCGCGCACTCTGGCAGCCGCGCTTTCAGTTATTAGTGGCTGCTTTCCGCGCTTATGATGAAGAGGCGTTGGCGTTTGTGTCCTGGTCGCTGCGCAGACAAAAACGGCGCGCCGGTTGAACGCGCTAAAAATGTAAATTAAGAATTTCAAGGATTGACCAAGATGACAACTAAACTGTTTAAAAATTTAATCGCCTATAGCCTTAACGGGCCGCTTTTGCCGCACTGCGCCAGTGCCGATGTGATTGAACGTCAGGCCGCGTTGCAGGCTTTGCTCGCCGAGTTTGAGTTCACCCCCTGCCACAGCAGCGCCGCCATTCAAAGCGGTTGGGCTGCGCCGCTCGGTCGGGACTCAAAGATGCTGAGCCATGCCTGCGGCGATCATCTGCTGATTGTCTATCGTCAGGAAAAGCGCGAGGTGCCGGCCCCGGAGCTGGCCAGTCGTCTTGAGCAGAAGGTCGCCGAGATCGAAGCGGCCGAAAACCGCCGCATGTCGAGAAAGGAGCGCTGCGCCTTAAAGGATGACCTGCTCGCCGCGCTGCTTCCCTATGCCTTTTCCAAATTTGAGGTCACGCCTATCTGGCTGGACCTTAAGCATCATCGTTTATGCGTCGATGCCGTTAGCTATAGCCGCGCTGAGCGCGCCATCTCGCTGCTGCGCAAAACTCTCGGCACTCTGTCGCTTACCCCTTTTCCAGTGAATGCGCTGGATGCCGGCGCGCTGTTAACCGCCTGGGTGGCGGATAATGATGACCCGGCGCTGCCTGCCTGCTATCAACTGGGTGACACGGCGCGCCTGCGCGGACCGGAAAGCGGCAGTATCAGCCTGAAAGACTGCGACCTGCGCAGCGAGGAAGTGCAGAGCCATTTGGCCGCCGGCATGGCGGTGAACAGTTTGGCGCTGGACTGGGTAGATACGGGTGAAGACGGTTATATCACGGTGAACACCCGCTTTACCCTGAACGACGACTTGGTGCTTAAGAATATCAAAATAGCCGGCATGGAGATTGAAGAACAGCAGAGCGACCAGGAAGGCTTGGATGCTGAATTCGCCATTCTCAGCGGGTTATTATCGCAACTGCTTAATCAGCTGGCACGCGATTTCAGCGCCCCAGCAGAGTCGGCGGGCGAAACGCCCACTTTGGAGGGTGAGTAATGAAAGTCGCAGTGATCACCGATACCAAATTGAATTTTCAGTATTTTTTGCACTCCATTGCGCAGTGCGACCGGGCGCAGTTTGTGTTTGTGAACTCCCTGGATAGCGCCGAGGGGCAGCAATTTAGCGCGGTGGTCCGCACTGGCCCCTATCGCAATATTGCGCAACATCAAGATTTGTATGACTGCTGTCGGGGCCGCATTGCCTGAGCAGTGGGCGTTTCGCCCAACTGGACAAAATTAAAGTTAACTAAAAGGGAACATCATGTTTAATCGCAGTGTAAATAAAGTGGTACTGATCGGCAATTTGGGTAAGGAGCCGGAAATTCGTTATTTGGCCAACGGCAACGCGGTGGCTAATTTAACCCTGGCGACCACGGAAAGCTGGAAGGACAAGCAGACCGGCGAGCGTCAGGAAAAAACCGAATGGCATAATCTTACGGTATTTAACCGCCTCGCTGAGCTGTGCGGCGAATACCTGAAAAAAGGCAAAAAGGTTTACGTGGAAGGCAAGCTGCAGACGCGCAAGTGGCAGGGTCAGGATGGCCAGGACCGCTATAGCACGGATATTGTCGTTAGTGAGATTCAGCTGTTGGATAAGAGCGATAATCCGCAGGGCCAGTATCAGCCGCCCGCGCAGGCGCAGTATCAGCAGCCCGCCACGCAGCAAAACGGCCCTGCTTATCAGCAGCCGCAACAACCTGCTGCCGCGCAACAGACCGCGCCGCCGAGCTGGGGAACGCCACCGCCAAGCGGTCCTGCTTATCAGCAGCCGCAGCAACCGGCGTATCAGGCCACGCAGCCGCCGCAGCATCAACCTATGAATCATGGTCCGCAGAGGGGGTAGTATGAGCCAGCCGCACATGACCACCCATGCCGTCGCGCTGCACATGCTAAAAACCGGTCACAGTTATACCGCCTGCATCTTAGCTCGCGAACTGGGTTTAAGTGTGCAGCGTGCTAACTCGTTGATCGCCAATGTCATGGCCGCTAAAAAATACCAAATTGAGGAATTTCACGCTAAAAGCACGCGCTATATTCGCCTGCTGTCGATCGTCGGTCAGGATAAATATAACGATTCGCAGCGCGCGCAGCTTTGGAATTTAGCCCTGTTTGCCGCGCAGTAAATTCACTTATTGCGCGCTGAGTAAATTCAGGATTCACGCTGAGTAAATTCAGAACTTAAGCTGAGTAAATTTAGAACTTAAGCGGAGTAAATTTAGAACTTGTGCTGAGTAAATTCAGAACTTGTGCTGAGTAAATTCAGAACTTGCGCTGAGTAAATTCAGGATTTGCGCTGAGTAAATTCAGAACTTGTGCCGAGTAAACTCAGAACTTAAGCGGAGTAAATTTAGAACTTAAGCGGAGTAAATTTAGAACTTGTGCTGAGTAAATTCAGAACTTAAGCTGAGTAAATTCAGGATTCACGCTGAGTAAATTCAGAAGTTGTGCAGAGTAAATTCAGATATCGTGCGCGGTAAATTCAAAACTTGTGCTGAGTAAATTCAGAACTTGTGCGCAGTCAATTCACTAAGGATAGTTATGAGCCAATTTTTTTTGTTTAACATTTTAAACGGAATTCTCCGACCATAGCTACC
>JBFGZH010000097.1:0-8745 GCA_041586895.1 Psychromonas sp.
CATGGCGCTTGCCGATTATGAAATATTCCAGCGTTTCGCCCATGCCATGGGTTTTGGCAAGGAGTTCACCTACAACAGTGCCGAGGATATTTTCAATGAGCATAAGGCGCTCACTGAAGGTACCAACATTGATATCAGCGGTATTACTTATCAACGCCTGAAGAAAAATAATATTCAATGGCCTTGCCCCACCCCTGAGCATCCCGGCAGCCAACGGCTTTTTGCGGATGGCAAATACTGGACAGCATCGCAAAATGCTCAGGTTTACCCGGTCGCGCCGGAAAATCATGGCGAAGCCACCAGCGCAGAATACCCCTTTATTATTCTTACCGGACGCATTCGCGATCAATGGCATAGCATGACCCGGACCGGCAAAGTAAATAAACTCAAACAGCATATCAACAAACCCTTTGTGGAAATGCATCCTGATGATGCCGCGCGCCTGAATTTAAGCAATGGTGAATTAGTCAAAGTATCCAGCAGACGCAGCAGTGTCTATGTGGAGGTGCAGATAACTGAGACGATCAAGCGCGGCTGCCTGTTTCTGCCGATGCACTGGGGAAGAGTGAACGGCTCAGCAAAGGCGCGCAGCAATAACCTCACCAGCATGAATATCGATCCCACCTCTAAACAGCCGGAGTTTAAGTTTTCTGCCGGCAAAGTAGAAAAGCGCAGCTTAGCGAGAAAAAAAATAATCCTGGTCGGTGCCGGCGCCGCCAGTCTGGAATTCATTAATGCCTATCGTGATAAAAACCGCGACGATGAAATTCATGTTTTCGGCAAAGAGCCGCTGCTGTTCTACAATCGCGTGATGCTGCCGGAATATATTAATAGGGAAAAACAGTGGCAGGCCATTCAAAGCAGTGAAAAAGCGGAGCTCGAGCGCCTCAATATCGTCTTTCACCAGGGTAATGCGGTCACGAAAATAAACCGTGCTGAGAAAACCATCCTAGATCAACAGGGCAAAACCTATAGCTACGACAAGTTAATTCTGGCCACCGGCAGCCGGCCGATGATCACGCTCGACATTCCGCAGGGGATGCAGGGTATCTTCGGTCTGCGTACCCGTCGAGATGCCGATAATATTCGCGAGTACCTGAAAGACGGCGGACGCGCCCTGATTATCGGTGGCGGTTTACTCGGCCTGGAGCTCGCCGGGGCACTCAATTCTATCGGCGTGGAGGTCACTGTGATTCAGCGTTCCTCGCGTCTGATGCGGGCGCAACTCGACGATCTCGGCGGTCAGCTGCTGCATGAAGAGATAGTCGAGCGCGGTATCAATGTCATTTATAACGACGAGGTTAGCAGCTTTGCCGGCGATGATAAACTGCGTACGGTGACGCTTAAAAGCGGCCTGGTTCTGAACATAGACGCGCTTTTCTTTGCCGCCGGCATCAAGCCGAATACTGAACTCGGTGAACAATGTGGTCTGAAGTTCAACCGCGGCCTGATCGTCAATGATCATATGCAGAGTTCCGATAGCGATATTTTTGTTATCGGTGAAATTGCCGAACACCGTAAGAAAACCTACGGCACCACCCCCGCTGCTCAGGATCAGGCCCGTGTTGCCGCCGCTTATCTTAACGGCAATATCTGGTCGAGCTACGACCATTCATTAAGCTTTAATATTCTGAAAATAAAAGATCTGCACTTATGCAGTCTGGGCATCACCACTAAACCGGCAGGCAGTGACTATCAGGAGATCACCCTGATCGATAGAGAGATGCGCTACTATAAAAAGTGCATACTGCATCAGGATCGCCTAGTCGGCGCCATTTTAATTGGCGATAAAAGCGAATTTGCCGAATTTAAAACATTAATCGCAGAGCAGCTCGAACTTGGCGATAAAAGGTATCAGCTACTGAGAGGTACGGCAACAGCCAGCGAGCCGCCGCTCGGTGAGATAATCTGCTCCTGTAATAATGTCGGCGCAGGTAATATTGAACAGCATATTGCAGCGGGTTGTGATGATTTTGACGAACTTTGCCGGCTGAGCAATGCCGGTACTGGATGTGGCTCATGCCGCCCCGAAGTTAAACGTATTCTTGATCTCAGCGGAGCAGCCGAAAAATGATGAAATCAGCAACGCTTATCAACAGCCCCGGAGGATTGTTTACTCCCAAAGATCTGCGCCATTGTGCTATCGCTGCGCAAGGCCATGGTTTATATCTAGGTCAAAGGCAAAATATCATTATTCCTGATATTGCTTTTAATCACAGTGAACTGCAGAAACTCAGCACTTCTGTGTACTGTGAAGATTACCACCAGCACAGGAGTAACCTCGTCTGCTCACACGCTGCCGGGGGGTTGCCGGGAGAGGATGACTGGGCTTACCGTAATGATGCTTATCTTGAGATTCTTGCCCAGATTCCTTCGCTTCCGCAACTGAAAGTCAATCTCTGTTCGCCGGAGCAGAGCCTGTTTCCGCTCTTTTCCGGGCAATTAAACTTTATTACTGCCGCGACAGAAGGTTACTGGCATCTGGTTGTCAATATCAACAATCAACGCCAGCTGCTGCCCTTTTTATTGCGCAGTAATCAGGTTCATCAGGTCATTGCTCTGATCGAGGCCAATACGCGCTCGCCCGAGCTGCTCGATAGTAAGGAGATTATGGCCCTGTTAGCCGGGCAGCTAAAAATTGACAGCCAACAGCCCGAGCTCGCTCTGCATAGCAGACACCTAAATGATCATGAAGGCTTTCAGCAGATGAAAGATGGCAAGTTCGCATTAAATATCTTCTCCAATCATAAAAGATGGGATCCTAAATTTCTTTGCGAACTTTGTGATCTGGCCGACAGCCAACGTCTTGGCCGCATCTACCTGACTAGCGGACGGTCGCTGCTGATCAAGCATATTGAAGAAAACCTCTGCTTTGCATGGCAAAACCTTATCGGCAGACACAATATCACTCTGCGCCACTCCGAACAGGATCTTTCCTGGTTAGTGCCCGCCGAAAAACGCACCTTAGTTAATATCAAGGAAAAGATAATTCACCGCCTGCATGCTGAAGGCCTTTCTTTTCAAGGCTTGTATATCGCACTCGATCCGAGTGAGTTTGATTGCGGCGCACAAATTATTATCAGCAGCCAGCAGCAGGCCGGTCAGGAAATCTATCAGGTTTTTCACAAAAAAGATTTCGACTATCGTCACAGCGGGTTTCTTTGCGCCGCGAGCAAGCTTAATTTCGAGGAGCTGCTGGATATCCTCTATACGCTACGTGAAATGTTTTTTGAGCAGAGTTCCAGAGTCGATATTGTGCGCATGCAGGCACTGCCAACGGCTGAGAAGATTGCAGCGACTATGGCTATCTATCAATGTCCGAACTGCTTTACTCAATACCATGAAAAAGTCGGTGAAGCGCATCGCGGCATTGCCCCCGGCACGGCCTTTACACAGCTGCCGACCGACTGGTGCTGTGAACTCTGCGAGACCAATAAGCAGTACTTCAGCAAAGTGCTAAGTAGTCTTTAATAAGTTATCAGGCATTTTTGCATACAGTAACACTCTGGGGCCGCGGCTTCAGCCGCGCAAGTGAGACGCTGCCGTCTAATTCGCCGAGGCTATAAATAAGTTGCTACCTGAAAACTTAGATGTACCTTCTTAGAAAACGGATGAATCACCAGCAATGATAAGCAAAACACTTTTTACAACTGGAAAGCATGATGAAATTAGTATTAGCGCAGCTAAATTATACCGTCGGGGATATTGAAGGTAATTTAAAAAAAATACTCAATGCCTATCAAGATGTCAGTGATGATAATGCCCTGCTTATCTGCTCTGAGCTCGCCTTGAGCGGTTACTACCCTCAGGATCTGCTTTACCGGGAAAGCATTCTAATCCGACAGGATCAGGCGTTAGCGCAATTACGCGCGGCGACGCGAGGCAAACCATGCGCCATTATTATCGGCTATGCCGCCAGAAACAAAGGCTCTGCGGGAAAAGCCTTATTTAATGCGCTGGCGCTATTAAGCGAAGGTGTACAAGTATTTGAATATCATAAACGCTTACTGCCGACCTACAATGTTTTTGACGAAGCGCGGCATTTCCATCCGGGCAGCAATAGCGGAGTCTTTCGCTATCAAGGCCTGCAACTGGGGTTTCTTATCTGTGAAGATGCCTGGGTGCAAACTAACAGCTTGCTCTATGCTCACGACCCGGTGAGTGACTTAAAACAGCACAAACTGGATCTGGTTATTATTATTAATGCTTCCCCCAATAACCTCGGCAAGCTGCAGGAACGCTTCACTATTGTCAGTAAAGTGGCGCGCACACTCCATGCGCCTGCCATTTATGTCAATCAAGTCGGCGGCAATGACGAACTGGTCTTTGACGGCGCAAGCTTTATTATGAATCGCCAAGGTGAGCTGGCTTATCAGATGCTGGCATTTGAGGAGCAGATTGGCGACATTGAGTTTGCAGCGCTCCATCAGCAGCATGTCTCTGCTCTTGCTCTGTCTAAGAATGAGCTGATTTTCAAGCAGACGGTACTAGGCATTAGAGATTACGTGCGTAAGTGCGCATTTACCAAGCTGGTTATCGGCTCATCAGGCGGTATCGATTCTGCGCTCACCATCGCCATTTGCTGTGCAGCCATCGGCAGGGCAAATGTCACCGCCATTACTATGCCTTCGCAATATTCCTCCTCCGGCAGTGTCAATGATTCGCAGCTTTTATGCCGGAATCTCGGCGTAAAACTGTTGACCGCGCCAATACAAGCAGAGTTTACATTGGCAGTTAAGCAATTTGCATTAATGACCGGCGAACAACCTTCAGGGCTGACGCAAGAAAATATGCAGGCGCGCATCCGCGGGCGGATCTTGATGGAATACAGTAATCATTTCGGCGCGCTGGTTATTTCAACGGGTAACAAAAGTGAAATGAGTGTCGGTTACGCGACGCTGTATGGCGATATGAATGGCGGAATCAATCCCTTGGGGGATCTTTATAAAATGGAGGTCTATGCCTTGGCGCAATTCATTAATGAGCAAGCCGGGCAAGCGCTTATTCCTGACGCTATTATTAAAAAAGCGCCCAGTGCGGAGCTGTCAGAAAATCAGGTTGATAGCGACTCATTACCCGAGTACCCGCTACTCGATGCGCTATTAAAACTTTATATCGAAGGTGATTTGTTGGATGCTGATGAAGGCCGTCAGTGTGAAAAAATTATTGAGCGATTCGGCTGTTCACAGGAGACGCGCCTTAAAGTTCACCGGCTGGTCGATAACGCGGAATTTAAACGCCGCCAGGCACCGCCGATAATCAGAGTGCAGAAAAGAAGCTTTGGTAAGGGCAGATGGTTGCCCGTAGCCGCTAAATATTAACTATTTAGTCAAGCCATAAAAGGCAGTAATACAGCCTTATTTCAATAGGGTCAATAAATGCTACGAGTATTAGCGCTCATCATGGTTATCTTTTGCCTGCCTGTGCAGGGAAACACACAACCCTTTTCTTTTGAAAGTGCTGTAAACAAACAAAATGCAGGACGTTTCTTGGAGTCTCTGCAAGAAGCCTCACATATCAAAACCGCAGATGGGTACGCACTCGCAGCACGCTCCCGACTCATTTTGGTACGCTTTTTTTTAAAAGAAGAAGAGCGCTTAGAAAATATAGAACTTGCGCTAACAGATGCTTTGAATGCATTAAAAAAAGATCCGCAACACCTTGAAGGAAACCTGCAAGCAGCCGTTGCCTGGGGCCTTAAAGCACGTATTCAGAATAGGAGCAACAGCGCTAAACAAGCGAAATTTTATATTGACCAGGCCCTTAGCCATCACCCAGATAGCCCTTGGGCTTGGGCTGCTCATGGGGGATGGCATGCTGAAGTTGTACAAGAAGCGGGAGGACTTTTAGCTAACATCCTGTTTTCAGCAAAACGCAAAACGTCGATAGCCTCTTTCAAAAAAGCAATAGCATTATCCGAAAACCCTATTCCCTTTTATCTGGCTTATAGCCAATCTCTTCTCAGAACCCACAAAAAGAGATATCTGCATAAGGCATATAGTATGCTCCAAAAAATTCTGGACCTTAAGCCCCAAAATCAACTTGATCGAATTTCACAAACATTTGCCAGACAGCTGATGATAGCCATTGATAAGAAAGATGCTGAAAAGCTTAACATGTTGTTAAAGCATTTTGCCTACCCTGTAGAAGAATAATATCCCCAAACCAGAGCAGGATAAAAAATTAAGTTCTAACGATAAACAACTTTTCACTGCCCTGCCAGCTCTTTCTCTTTGGCAATCAGTGCCATAACCCCGCCATACAGATCCTGTACACACTGAACTTCAGTGACCCCTAAGCGGCGGCGGTTGCTGATATCATAAATATCCCCCTCGCTTGCTGAATGCTCGCCATGCACGCCGCGAATCTGCAGATGATATTGCTGCGTAAGGGCATGAAATTCAGCGCTATTGCGGCTTAAATAAGGCAGTTTAATATGCACGCTGGCACGCATCGCCGTGCCTAAGTTAGTCGGACAGCTGCTGATATAGCCAAGGCGTTCGCAGAAAAGAAACGCCAGGTGTCGTTCCAGCTCGCTTAATGCCTGCGTTAAACGCGAAAAGACCTGTTGAATATTGCCGCCCGCCTGCATAGAAATAATACGCAGTTGATCTTCTTCATTAATCCAGACCAGAAAGCTTTTCTCATCATTATGATAGATACCGCGCCCGGCTGGCCAGTCACGATTTAAGCCTGCCGCTGCCAGGTATTTATCACCGGCTTTAAACAGAAAATGATCTTCAATCAGGCGCGCCTGCAACGCGGCGCTCATTCCCGCTAAGGGGTAATAATGGCCGGATAAAACGCCGGAAAGCGCTGTTAACGCCGCCACAACCCGGGCTTCTACCTGATCGCGCTGTGCTTTGGATATCGCCGGCCCCAGGGGCATGTCCGCAAGATTACGGCCGACACGGATTCGCGTAGAAACAATATACTTATTTTCCGGATCAGGATTAGCAGAGTTAATCTCAGCCGGATTGAGATTGCTGGTATGCAGCTGTTCACCGGAAAAGCCATGATAGTGGTGAATAATAGGGTCAAACAAAGGCGCAAAACAGCGATACGAGTCCAGATCTCCCGCATAGACACCAATACTGCTCTCAGGGTTAAGCAGCCCTGAATTAATCACATCCTGCAGACGGAAACCATTTTCCGTCGTGACATTTTTTAGCTGGGCAAACACTTCTTTAGTTAAGTACTTTGCCATTAATGACTGATATTCTTGTGTAAATTCCGGGTATTGCATAACGTCCTACTATTTGTCCAGATCTGTAATATGCCTCTAAATTACAGCTAAAACCTACTAAATACTAGAGCCTGTTTATCTTAGCTGCTGTCAATCTGCGCGCATCCACTGCTCTGTTTTTCTGGTTTATAGACAAGAGCGTAATGCCTTATAACCAATATAACTAACTAATCAGCATTGAATGGCGATTAATGATTGCAACTATTGAGCGACAGCCCTACTATGGACGTCTAAACATCTAGATAGCCATGCGCATATAAGAATATAAGGGAGTAGATAAATTTGTCTATTAAAGTAAACCAAGAGATGCTGATACTTGATGGTGGCATGGGCCGCGAACTGCAGCGTCAAGGCGCCCCGTTTAAACAACCCGAATGGTCGGCACTGGCGATGATGCAGGCACCAGAAAAGGTCGAATCGGTTCATCGTGCCTTTATTAACAGCGGCGCGCAAGTGATCACGACCAACAGCTATGCGCTGGTTCCTTTTCATATTGGCGAAACCTGTTTTCAGCAGCAGGGGCAGGCACTGGCTGAGCGTGCCGGCCAGGTTGCACGACAGGCCGCGAATCAAAGTGCTGCCGCAGTACAGGTTGCCGGCTCCATCCCGCCTCTTTTTGGCTCCTACCGTGCAGATCTGTTTGTCCCCGAGCGTGTCAGTGAAATTGCCACCCCGCTTATTCAAGGATTGGCTGAGTATGTTGATGTCTGGCTGCTGGAAACACAAAGCCTGATTGCCGAAACCCGCGCCGTCAAACAGCTACTTGACAGTCTACTCCCGAAGCAGAAAAAGCCGCTGTGGGTTGCCTTTACTTTAGATGATAGAGAGCCGACCTCTCTTCCTAAGCTGCGCTCAGGGGAAAGCATAGAAGAAGCCGTTAGCGCCATGGCAGAGATCAATGCCGAAGCGATTTTATTTAACTGTTGCCAACCGGAAATTATTCAGCAGGCATTGGCCGTTGCGCAAAGCAGCTTGCAGAAATCAGGCGCTGAACAGATCAAACTCGGCGCCTATGCTAACGCCTTTCCGCCACAGCCGAAAAATGCCACGGCCAATGAGCAATTAAACGAGCTGCGTAATGAGCTGGATCCGCAAGCCTACCTGCAATGGGCAAAACAGTGGCAGCAAAGCGGCGCCACGTTACTTGGCGGTTGCTGTGGTATTGGCCCCGAGCATATTAGTGCCCTGGCCGATTCTTTTCAGAGCAGCACTGCTATGAGTGATGGGTTATGAGTAATGGGTTATGAGTTATGAGTTATGGGTGATGAGTGATGGGTTATGAGTTATGAGTTATGAGTTATGAGTTATGGGTGATGGGTGATGAGTAATGGGTGATGGGTTATGAGTAATGGGTGATGGGTGATGAGTTACCATTCACTTATCACTATTTACCCTTTACCCATCACTCTTCACCATCCACCCATAGCTTAAGAACAAGGCGGACTGAAGTCCGCACCCCTAAAGCGATTATCAACTACCTAAAGGGACCGTGGATTTAG
>JBFGZH010000098.1:0-8723 GCA_041586895.1 Psychromonas sp.
CCTGCAGGCGAAACCTGTTTATGTTGCGACCACGGCTATTGTCGAGCATCCGGCGCTCGATGCGGTGCGCGATGGAGTGAAAGAGGTCTTAAAGGAAAACGGCTATCACGGTGAGCAGTTTAAATTTACCTATGAAAGCGCTCAGGGGCAGCCTGCCATTGCCGCGCAGATCGCCCGTAAACTGGTCGGCGATCAGCCGGATGTGATTGTGGCTATTGCCACGCCTTCGGCGCAGGCGGCGGCCAGTGTCACAAAAACCATTCCCGTGGTCTTTTCCGTGGTTACCGATCCGCTCGGAGCAAAGATTGTGCCTAGTCTGACTCAGCCGGGCGGCAATGTTACCGGTCTTTCAGATATGGTCAATGTGAAACAGCATCTGGCGCTGATTAAAGAGTTTGTCCCGCAATTAAAAACGCTGGGTGTGCCTTATAATCCGGGAGAAAGCAATGCGGTCTCCATTGTTAAAGCATTAAAAGCTGAAGCGCAGTTAATGGGCATCACCGTGATTGAATCTGCGGCGCCTAAATCGTCCGATGTGATGATTGCCAGCAAGCAGCTGGTGGGTAAAGTCGATGCCATTTACTGTCCGACCGATAATACTATTATCAGTGCTTTTGAATCTGTGGTTAAGGTCGGCATTGATGCGCAGATTCCGGTTTTTGCCGCTGATACCGGCTCAGTGGCGCGCGGCGCTGTCGCGGCTGTTGGCTATGATTATTTTGATCTAGGGCGACAAACCGGTGATATCGTGGTGCGAATTTTAAAAGGTGAAGAACCGGGCAGCATCGACGTGAAAATGGCAGAGGGAACGGATCTTTTTGTTAATCCGACTATGGCGGCGAAAATGGGCGTACAGGTGCCGCCTGCTGCGCTGGCACGTGCGACTCAAGTTATTAAATAAATAGGGTATATTACATTGTCTACTTTTGCTTTTTTAGGAACATTGGAGATAGGCTTTATCTATGGCCTGGTGGCCATCGGGGTTTATCTCACCTTCCGTATCTTAGATTTTCCTGATCTGACGGTCGATGGCAGCTTTACACTCGGGGCGGCGGTAACAGCGACCCTGATTGTAGCGGGCTTTAACCCATACTTAGCGACCTTAGCCGGCACTATTGCCGCGGCCTGTGCCGGTCTGGTAACGGCCTGGTTGAATCTGCGCTTTAATATTCTCCATCTGCTCGCCAGTATTTTGACCATGACCGCGCTCTATACCATTAATCTGCGTGTTATGGGTAAGCCCAATGTGGCACTGATTATGGAGCCGACGATGCTCACTCCCTTTGAGAATCTGGGGATACCGGCAATGTATATGAAGGTCATCTTTGTTGCGCTGTGCGCGCTTATCGGGGCACTGCTGGTGGCCTGGTTCCTGTATACGCAATATGGCCTGGCAATGCGCGCTGTCGGCTCCAATAAGCGTATGGCTCAGGCAAACGGTATTGTCGTGACCGAAAAAGTGTATGTCGGCCTGGCGCTATCCAATGGTTTAGTGGGACTAGCCGGCGCACTCTTTGCACAAACCAATGGTTTTGCTGATTCGACCATGGGCATAGGCACTATAGTGGTCGGTCTGGCTGCGGTTATTATCGGTGAATCGCTGTTTGCCACCCGCTCAATGCTGATCATTGTGCTCAGCTGTATTGTCGGCTCCATTCTCTACCGTATTGCTGTCTCCATGGCGCTTAATGCGGATTTCTTAGGCTTTCAGGCTTCCGATTTAAATCTGATCACGGCAGTCCTGGTGGCACTCGCCCTGATCTTTCCTAAATTGCGCAGTGACTGGAAAGCAAAACGTGCAACGGGAGGGGAAAAATGATCCGCTGTGAAAACTTACATGTGACCTTTAATAAGGGGTTACCGACCGAAAAACTGGCTTTACGTGGCGTCGATTTAACCATTCCTACGGGGGAATTTGTAACTGTTATCGGCTCCAATGGCGCCGGTAAATCAACCCTGCTGAACACCATTGCCGGCGATATTAAATCGACACAGGGGCGAATATTTTTTGCCGACCGTGATGTGACTAAACTGCCGGCAACCGCGCGTACTAAAGATATTGCCCGCGTCTTTCAAGATCCGCTGGCCGGTACCTGCGGCAACTTGACGGTAGAAGAGAATATGGCGCTCGCTTATGGCCGGGGTAAACGCGGTACGCTCTCTTTTGCTCTAAATGATAAAGTACGCGGCATCTTTCGTGAGCAGTTAAGCCGTCTTAATCTCGGCCTTGAAGATCGCCTGCACAGTGAAATGGGGCTTTTATCCGGTGGACAACGGCAATCGGTCAGTCTGCTGATGTCGGCATTGCAGCCAAGCAGTATCTTATTGTTGGATGAGCATACTGCGGCACTGGATCCGAAAACCGCCGCCCTGATTATGGATATCTCCTCACAAATTATTGCCGAGAAACAGCTAACCGTGATGATGGTGACGCATTCTATGCGCCAGGCGCTGGATCACGGCTCACGGACCATCATGCTCCATGAAGGTAAGATCATCTTTGACTTAGTCGGTAAAGAGCGCGCCGGCTATCAGGTTCAAGATCTGCTTAACCTCTTTGCTCAAGCCCGTCACGATGGCGAAGAGCTGGATGATGATAAACTGTTATTGGGTGAGTAACTTTAATACCTGTACTGTCATCGTAAGATGATAGTGCTTTATGCCTAGACGGCTATTTTCTCTAGCTAGGAGCCAGCCAGGTTGATTTGAAATCAAACCAGCCGAGATTATTCAGCTGAATACCTCTGGCTTGTGCCGGCCCCTTTAGATGCAGCCAGTGATGAAATAAGGGCTGCAACCATCCGGAGTTAACTATTTTCCAGGTTAATTCAGCAGAGTCCAGACGTTGCTCTCGCCAGCTTTGCTGCCACTCTGCAAGTAAGCTCAGATCCTGACCTGCAATTGAGCGGCGTAATAATGGGGTGCTGAATAGCCAGACGCCAATATGCCAAGGCTCGGGAACGGCAAAATTGATGGTCCCTAACCATATATCCACCTTGGCATCGCCTGCTGACCAGGACTCATAATCTAACTCGATAATATCCAGCTGTATATGCTCGGCGAGGAGAATATTTTTTATTATCCCTGCTAACATGGCAAACTCCTGATGCTGTTCATAATAAGCTAAACGCAATACCGGCAAGTCTGCTTCCTTTTGTCGCTCGGCAAAAGGGTAGTGTGCTGCACAGGCTACCTTGCTGTGACACCATCCGGGCAACAGGCTGGTAGCGGGTACCCAAAAGTGACGAATTGATTCGTGCAGTTGTTGCGCAATAGCATAGGGATTGAGTGTCTGTTGCAGCCAGCGACGCTTTTCCTGCGTCGCCAAGGCGTGAGACTGGCTATCACAGAGTAAAAAATAGCAGCCCTGCTCAAGGAAGGTGTCTTTACTTTGATCGGAAGGACTGCCGGTTAGACTGGCGGCCACACCCGCGGCATAATCGCTGTCGCTTAAGCTGGAACTAAGCCAGGTATCGGTCGCGTTAGACATTTTATTACGCGGATAAGAGACTTCTTGCTGGCTTGGCATACTCTGTGGGGAGGCAAGCTCATGCCACATTAACACTTCTATCTCATCAAGCAGCCCGCGAAAGCCGAAATATTGATCAAAAGCACTGAGGCGCAGATGCCATTGATCATTTGCCGTGACCTGGTAGGGGCCGGTGCCAATCGGGCGGCTGCAAAAGGCATCCGTTAATTGCTGATTAGCAGGCAAAATCATTGCCTCGGGGCTGGCTAATAAAAGTGCCAGACGCGAATCTGGCTCTGTTAAATGAATAATGATGCTTAGCTGCTCCGCCTCAGTTACCCGTTTAATATGCGAAAATAGCGGAAGTTGCGCGGCACGCATCAATGATTCAATAATATCGGTCGCACAGAGTTCGCTTCCATCATGAAAAAGGACCGCCGGGCGAATAAAAAAACGCCAGGTTAAGGGATCTATGATTTGCCAGTAATGAGCAAGGTCGCTTTCGACTTCCCCTTTTTCCTCATTTATTCGGGTTAAACCATTAAAAATCTGCCTGATCAGATGCAGTTCAGAGCGGCGCAGTGCCGTTCCTGGGCAAAGATTGGGCATAGCGCGGTAATAGGGAACCCGTAAGACATTTTGCTTAGTGCGCACACTAAACCCGAGTTTAGACCTGAGCAGTGGCGTAATTAGCTGTTTTCTATCGGAAAATAATTTAACAACCTGGTTGAATTTGCCTTTTTCTAAAAGTTTCTCAGCCTTTTCGGTAAGCAGTTGCTCCTGATCGCGTAGTAATTGCAGTTTTGCACGCCGCCCTCGACCAGGCTCTGCGTTCCATTTAAGCCAGCCTAAATTTTGCATATTAATCAATATATTGCGCATATGGCGCTTACTACAATAAAGGATATCAGCCAGTTCCTGTAGGGTGGTAAAGGCCATTTTGGCAGGAAAATGCGCCAGTAGTTTGTAATAGTGCTGTTCGAGGCGGTGATGAGACATAAAAGAGGAACCCAAATAAGTACAATGCGTCAGTTTTTAATTGCATCAATTTAGTTCATTATTTTTCTAACCGCAAGCAGTGCATCAAGATAGTGGAAAGTGTGATGGCTGCTTATGACTTGGCTTATTGATAAAATGGAGTGCCGTTGATGAATCAACAAATAAATAAAGATACCACCCTGTGTATTTCCCTCGCTGCCAGACCCAGTAACTTTGGTACGCGCTTTCATAATTTTCTCTATCAAGCATTGGATCTTAATTTTATCTACAAGGCATTTACGACGCCGGATTTAAAGGCCGCGATAACGGGGATACGCGGCTTAAATATTCGTGGTTGTGGCGTCTCTATGCCCTATAAGGAAGATTGCATCCCTATGGTCGATGAGCTGGATCCATCCGCGCAGGCAATCAATTCCGTGAACACTATTGTCAATACCGATGGTTACTTAAAAGCCTATAATACCGATTACCTGGCGATTGCTAAACTGCTGGCCGACTATCGCGTTTCTAAGGATCTGGTGTTTGCCGTAAAGGGCAGTGGGGGGATGGCCAAGGCGGTTATTTTTGCGCTTAAAAATGCCGGCTTTAACAAAGGGTATATTGTCGCCAAAAATCCTACGACAGCTAAGCCGCTTGCGGATGCCAGTGGCTTTGCATGGCGCACTGAAATTGGTGATAACGAAGCGGATCTGCTGATCAATGCCACACCTATCGGCATGTCCGGTGGTGTCGATGCCGACAGCTTGCCTTTTACGCAAAGCACCATTGATTATGCGCAGGTGATCTTTGATGTGGTTGCTCTACCGGCAGAGACCCCTTTGCTGCGCTATGCTAAAAAACAGGGCAAAACGCTGATTAGCGGAGCAGAAGTCTTTGCCATACAGGCCGTAGAGCAATTTGTCCTCTATACCGGTGTTCGCCCGGATAATGCACTGTTTCAGCAGGCTGCCGCTTATTCCAGAGGCGAATAGAAACGGCGCACAGCTGCTGAGCATTAAAATGAGTTTTTTTACTTCCCCTTATTGTTTAGAATGGCGTTATTTTTTAAAACCTTAGCGGAATTTATCATAATGCCATATCTTTTTGCAGTCACCCTGTTGTGGGCCTTTTCATTTAGTTTGATCGGTGTTTATCTGGCCGGGCAGGTGGATGCCTGGTTTTCGGTTCTACTGCGTATCGCCTTGGCAACCCTGGTTTTTCTACCATTTTTACGCTTGCGCGAGGTTAATAGCAGTACCGCGCTTAAACTGATGGCGATAGGGGCCGTTCAGCTTGGTTTGATGTATGTTTTTTATTATCACTCGTTTTTATTTTTATCTGTCCCGGAAGTGCTGCTGTTTACTGTGATGACCCCGATCTATGTCACGCTGTTTAATGATGCTTTACAGCATAAGTTTCATGGCCATTTTATGTTAAGCGCATTGCTGGCCACTGCCGGTGCGGTGACTATTCGTTATAACGGCGTCGATGCCGGATTTATCAAGGGGTTTTTGATGGTGCAGGGAGCCAATATCTGCTTTGCAGCAGGGCAGGTTGCCTATAAACGTCTTCTCGATGGCAGCAAGTTAGAGCAGAAAACCATTTTTGCCTGGTTTTTTATTGGCGCTTTGCTGGTGGCGAGCCTCTGTTATCTGTTGTTCGGCAACCCCGACAAGCTGCCAACAACCAAGCTGCAGTGGGGCGTGCTTATCTACCTCGGCACCATAGCGTCCGGTTTCGGTTACTTTGCCTGGAATAAGGGCGCAACCTTAGTCAATGTCGGTGCACTGGCCGTTATGAATAACTTACTGATCCCGGCGGGCATTATTGTCAACTTAACTATCTGGAATCGTGATGCCGATATTTTACGCTTAAGCCTCGGCGGGGCAATTATGCTAATGGCCCTTATTCTAAATCAATACTTAGCCAAAAAGTACCAGCCCGTAACTATTAAGTCATAATCAGAGCAGTCAAGGAGTTGCATCGGCGCCGATGTAATTCCTTGACTGTATTCGCCTGCTTTCAACCTCACCAAACAGCCCCAACCTACTTTTAAATGTAAACACAGCAGTACAAAAACAGCAAAAACCAATATAAGCTTCTGGACAAACAGACAGCCCCAACCTACAATGATAAAATCAATTATTCACTACAAAAGAAGCAGTTATGAACGTTGATTATTATTTTATTAAGCATTGTGACGAATTAAAAACACGTTTACACCAAGCCGTTGCCGAAGTTCGCCAGGCATTATCTGACTTCTCTAAGGTCATTTTACTGCAGGATAAAACCAAGCAGCAGCAGTCGCTGGTGTTTTCACTTATTGACCGCGATGAAGAGCAGGTTGACCGTGAAGTAGTGACCTTTTCCGGCGATGCCGCGGTGCAGGAAACGCTGAGCTTTATCTTTAACTTTGATCTGGAAAAAGACTCAATCCAGGATACGAAAAAGCTGGCCGGATTTATACAGACGGCACTGCCGGTTGCTACTTTAGAGCTGCATATCGCACGTATCAACAGTGCTAAGGATGAGTGTCGAAAAATTATAACCTCTATTAAAGATGCGGATACCAGCAAGCAGGCGGATTTACGCTTTCACTTTGTCCATAAAGTCTGCGGCTATACAAACTTTGTGACCAAAGAGTTATACCGGCATTTAGTGGCCATCAGCGAGCCGGTTGATTCAATCTACTTTGGTTTGGAAAAGCATAATAAGCATAGCGATGTCTTATTTCCCAAAGCCAAAGCAACTCTGCGCAATGATGACGAAAATATGAAAGTGGTGGTAAGAAAACGGCATAACTCCTTACCTATTTTCCTTGCTGAAAATAGTGAATTATTGGCATTAAATAAAAACGGCAAAAAAAATGCGATTCGTTATATTTACAAAGATTCTTAGGGCAGGGCAAATACCAAACCTGTGTATGCACTTTGGCAAAGTCGTGATTACTCAACTATAGTTTTGGCAATCAGTTTTTTTGTTAATACAGGAGCTTGATATGTCTGAACACCACACCTATAAAAAATTAGAAATGGTTGGCTCATCTAAAACCAGTATTGAAGATGCCATCAATAACGCTCTTGCACAATGCGCCAAGAGTATTAAAAATATGGATTGGTTTGAGGTTGTTGAGACGCGTGGCCATATTGTTGACGGCAAAGTCGCCCACTTTCAGGTGACGCTGAAAATAGGCTTTAGAATCGAAAACAGTTGATCGTCAGGCAGCTAAGAATAGGTATCTTATGGCGATGCGCATAGTCGTTAATGGCTCTGAAATCACTAATCCCTTTGTAAAAGGGGGGATCGTCTTTGCGGCTATTGCTGCAAGCGCCATAATAACCGCTGTAGTCATATTTGTGCTCTTGCCCATTATTGGCATTGCGGTGACCTTATCCCTTGGCTTTATTGCTATCTGTATTATTGCCACCCTAGTCGGGATTGGCGTACTGGCCTTTGTGACCGTATTGCTGAATCTCTTATTCGGTGTCATGGAGTTTCGACTCGAGCACAGTCGCAGAAGAAAGTAATTTCCTGCGACTGTATGTGTGCCTTTTAACCTATTTTGCTGGTAACTTGTTCAGCCGCCGCCAATTTCTCCGGATATTTTCGCACAAAATCAATAAAGCAGTCAGCCATAGATACCACAGTGACTGTGCCTAAACCTTTCATATGAGTCAGTGCATCATAGCCTTCTTTTCCCTTCATGGTGTAGGCGGAAGAGGTGCCAAGGTAATATTTTTCCGCTTCCACAGCCACCCAGCCGTTGTCGTCAGTTAGTATTTTCAAATTAACCACCCGGTTGCCGAGCGGGTTTTCCGGTTTATAGAGATAGTCCAGTTTATGAGCGTAAGGGTAGCTGCCTGAGCCCGTTCCTACCACGCTATTATTGGTCGCATTGTTGATTGCCCCTTCAAGCGCCAGAGCAATATGCTTGCCTTTCAGCTCATAGACACCAATAGGCACGACAAAAGGTAGCAGTTTACCGGCAATATCGGCCACAGTAATATCACCGGCATTTAAAGAAGCTCTGACACCCCCCGCGTTATGAATCGCAAAATCAACAGCAAAGCCTTTTTCCTTCATCATATGGGCAAAGGACTCGGCGACTAACGGTGCTATTTCACTGGCTCCCTGCTGATCGGGTATGCGGACATGACGTAATTTTTGCTCGATAGTGCCAATCTTGGTGTTCTGTAAGGTACGGACTCGGGGAATATAGTTGTTCTGGAGAAGACCATTAAGCTTGGGATCTTTTTTACAGAACACCACATTATCG
>JBFGZH010000099.1:0-8524 GCA_041586895.1 Psychromonas sp.
CACACAGATTGTTTGATTAAATTGTTAAAGAGCTTTCAGTCACCGGCTCACTTGCGTGATGCCCCGTGTCTGTGGATGCGCATTATAGAGATTGCGCGATCATTGGCAAGCGTTTATTTTAAAAAAAAGATCGAATGCGCAATTAATAAACAAAGAGGTTGTTTATTAAGCTTTTTGCATACGCTATTGGCTTCTGTGGTGATCCTGATGGTTAAATTATTAATCTATTTCATAATAAAGAGTATGACTAACTCATCAATATGACTAACAGCCAGGATACTTTATGCTTAATTTTTCCAAATTAAGAAAGAAATCTTTCCATTTGCTTGAAGATGATATTGCCGAATCGTCGACGGGCAAACATATTAACCGCTTTTTAATCCTGCTGATACTGTTCAACGTCGCTGCTGTGATCCTGGAATCGAACAATACAATAAGCCAGCAATACTCACTGCAATTCGCCTTGTTTAATATGATCTCCGTATTCATTTTCTCAGTTGAATATTTAACCCGTGTCTGGGTTTGTATTGAAAAAAAAGGTATTCACCGTCAATCCCACCTAAAAACGCGTCTTTATTATATGATTTCCCCGATTGCTATCATTGATTTAATCGCCATCGCGCCTTTTTATCTGTCATTTTTTATTATTATTGATCTGCGTTATTTACGTCTGTTGCGTGTATTACGGTTGTTAAAACTCACCCATTATTTTAAAGATTTCAATATCTTTTTAACCGTACTTATAAAAGAATTAAAAAATATTGCAGCAGCAATAATGATTATGATGTTCCTTATCATTATTGCTGCCAGCTTAATGTACAGTTTAGAAAGTGAGGCTCAACCAGAGGTATTTGGCAATATACTGCATTCTATTTGGTGGGCTGTGGTCACCATGACCACAGTAGGTTATGGTGATGTCACTCCAGTAACGACTTTAGGTAAAGTCGTGGCAACTTTTATTATGCTGATCGGTATCGCCCTGGTCGCGTTACCAACAGCGATTCTTGCCGCCGGTTTTAGTGAAGAATTAAGAGAGCGAAAACATCATCTTGATGCCCATATTAAAGACGTGCTTTCTGACGGTATTATTGACAGAAGAGAATATCGGCAGCTTAAAGAGATGACGGAAAAATTAGAACTTAATCCTGAAGATTTACAGCATGCCATCACTTTTTTTAAAAAAAGCGCCTATGGCCGGAAATGTCCGCATTGCGGTAAGCCTCTGCTAAGCCGAGATGAGAAAGATTAAACGGCCAGCGGCTCAAATCAATAAGAAGAATATTCGATTCCCATTTAAATATCGAATACACTAAGCGTATTCTAACCCTCTAACTGTTTGGGAAAATTTAATGTATAAACTTGTTGCTTTAGATATCGATGGCACCTTACTTAACAGCCAGAAACAATTAACCGGCCGCGTTCGTTCAGCAATCGCCTCTGCTAAAGAGCAAGGTATAAAGGTTGTTTTAGCTTCCGGCCGCCCTTTTGAAGGCATGCTGCCAACATTAACCGAGCTTGGCTTAAACAGTGAAGAAGATTATGCACTGACTTATAATGCCTCGCTTATTCTTAAAGTCGCTTGCCAAACAGTGATCAATAGCGCGATTTTAACAGGAAAGGATGCCATTGAACTGTATGAAACGGCACAGCAATTAGGCGTTAATATTCTTGCTTACTCTGCCACACACGGCTTGATCACGCCAAAACAAAATAAATATACGGACTACGAAGCACAGCATAATGGCATTGAATTTACTGAATTTGACTTCTATAACCTTGCTGCCGATGAAGACATTGTAAAAGTGATGCTGATTGATGAACCCGAGCTTCTGGATAATGCTATCGCGCAATTACCGCAAGCAGTGCAGGACAAATACTCTACCGCGCGCAGTACTCCCTTCTTTTTCGAACTTATGAATAAACAAAGCAATAAAGGCAAAGGTATGGAGGCACTTACAGCCCACCTTGGGCTCACTCCTGAGCAGGTGATTTGCGTAGGTGATGCCGACAATGATTTGGAGATGATAAAATACGCAGGCTTAGGTGTGGCAATGGCAAATGCAACAGATGAAATCAAAGCACATGCCAATTATATTACCACAAGCAATGATCAAGACGGTGTGGCACATGTTTTTGAAAAGTATGTTTTAAAATAACTATTCGCGAGATATCGAGAAGGATAAGGCACATAGCTTATCCTTCTTGCAAAGCCTCCAATCTTTACTGGAAGATAAAAATCCCCTCCCCGATTGAACAAGTTTCTGCATAAAGCTCTTACAATAGCCAAAGCATTTTTTCTAATGCAGCAGATTGCAAAGCGGTAGATAGCTATTTACAGCAGCATTTCGATTTGCAGTTAGGGGAATATCCTTGCCATACCATACGTTCATCTGAAGCCTTTATCGATCTCACTTTAGCCAGTGGCGGTTATAGCCTTAATTCGCGATTTCTTGTTGAAAAGTATCTGGCGAACTTATTAACCTTTTACCTCAGTACCAGGTCAGGATTCCATTATATTGGCATCACTGGCAGTTAGCCGGTGAGTTAATGACCCGACTAACCGAAAATGTACTTAATTATACGCAATTGTGCTTACCTAAAAAGTAGCTTGAAAGTTGCATGATCAGGTCTATATTAATAAGAAACAGACAAAAGAGGCTGCTATGCTGCTACGACACATATGTAAATTACTACGTGGTGACAATGTCCTTGAGATCGATTACGACACTGTGGATTTTAATATTTATATCAATCTGCACAAAGCTCAAGCAAGTGATCTTACTGCGGATGAATTAGACGAGTTAAAAGGCTTTTTAGAATTCCGCCACCTTAAACTTAATACCGGTGCCAATTTCAAAATAGACCATTACGGCCCACCAAGTCATCTTTTATAAAGCAAAAGCCAGCACCGAGCGCTTCAGGATGTGCTTTTTGCATCTTGAGGTAACTGCCTGTATTGTTAATTTACTTTCCTTGAATAAACAGCCCCTAACATACTAATTTCACATCACCTTTTATTGCTTAAAAAAGAGGCTTGCCCTATCTTTTTAGTAACAGCTAAGCATATTTTAAAGCAGCGGTATTTCATGCAGATTAGTCCCTGACTGAATAAAATTATTTTCTGTACTTATAAAAGAGAAAGGATGCTATGTATAGGCTAAATATAAAGAAACGTATTGTCCTAACGGGTGGCCCAGGTGGCGGAAAAACAACCGCACTGGATCTGTTTCGGCGAGAATTAAAGGGAAAAATAGCCTCAGTACCGGAAGCTGCGACTATGATCTTTAGCGGCGGCATTGACCGCACCAGGGATAATAAAGCAATATGTGCTCAGCAGATTGCCATATTTAATCTGCAGAGACATTTAGAAGATATTCAGCGGAAGATGTATCCTGATTGCCTTATCTTATGTGACAGAGGTTGTTTAGACGGGCTTGCCTATTGGCCGGGATCCGAAGAGGAATTTTTTAAAACCATGAACACTTCACTAAATGATGAATTAAACCGCTACGATGCGGTGATCTTTTTTGAAACGGCGGCAAAATCAGGCCAGGAAATAAAAAGTAATAACCCGATTAGAAATGAATCAGAAGAAAAGGCGATTATATTGGATGAACGACTGCAACAAATTTGGTCTCAACATCCAAATTTTTATTTAGTCGGCAGCTCAGAATCCTTTATTAAAAAAATTATGTTTGGCATTATGACCATTGAAGATGTTATTCATAAAATCTAAAAGGGTGTGAGTTTCCTCACTCAAAAAACTAAAGTACAACTACATTATGTGCACAGGGGCCCTTTTTCCCTTTACCTATATCAAACTCGACAGCCTGTCCTTCATTAAGAGAGGCATGGCCTGCAATACTTCTAATTTGCGAGTGATGCACGAAAAGCTCCTTACCTCCATTTTCCGGAGTAATAAAACCAAAACCTTTACCTGAATCAAACCACTTAACTGTACCTTTGCTCATTTGATACTTTCCTATCAGTTATTAAGATGAATTATACAACCTCACCTACCCTGCTATTCATTTTGGCCAGTCAGCAATAGGAAATGGCTTAATTTCACTATTGTAGGTCAAAAACAGCATGATCTGATATTGGTAACCGCTCAGACTTTTGCCAAACTGTGCCAGGTTGTCATTGGTGTGCGCTGTACATAGCACCACAAAAAACTGCATGACCACCACTACAAACATAACGAATTTAGCCACACCCATCAAAAAGATAAACAGCAGCATATACAGGCCGCGTACCCATGGATTGCGATTCTTATAGTATTCTTTTTTATTGCTCATTCCCGTATCCTCGTTGAAAAGGTCAGCCGCTCTTAATCAGGGTGCATACACTGTTCGTTGGCTATTTCACCAGCAACAATATGACTCAGGTTATGCATCGCTTCGGCCAGCGCGCAATAACCACTAATCCACGATATGATGTTTGCCCATCAGACGCACCGTGCTGGCCTGAGGTCCCTTATCACCGGCTTCCTCGACAAAGCGCACCTCATTGCCTATTTCCAGCGCATCGAAATCGCTACCAAGCAGACTGTTGCGGTGGAAATAAAGCTCTCTGCCATCAAGCGTCATGATCCTGCCGAAATTTTTATCTGCAACAATCTCGGATATTTTTCCATGACTCGGCGCATCATGTTTTTTCACCTTACCGCGCTGTTTTCTGACAAAATCCTGCAGCTGTCTGCGTGCTGATTTAAAGGCATCGCGTACCGCCACATAAGCATCTTCATGGGCATGATGTTTTTCCGCTGTTCGATTTACCAAAAGCTCCCCATCGGGGACGGTCAAATCAATAGAAACATGAAATAATTTACCCTGCTGTTGATGTGAATGTGGTTGTTCAATAACGACATGGCAGGCCATTATCTGCTCATTAAATTCATCCAGTTTGGCTACTTTTTCGCGAATGTGAGTTTCCAGTGCATCTGAGTGCGGCATATTACGAAAGGTGATCTGCAGAGGCTGTTTCATAACGGAATCCTTTTTTATTCAACCTTGTTTTCTGAATATAGTACATTACCCGGCAGAAACAACGCACCTGGCAATATATCAACCGTCAGTTAACTGTAATTAGCCGCTTCAGTCACTATACTTACTTTTATATGCGCTGCTTTACCTTAATAGCCACTGTACCGACCCCAAGAAAAGCAATCCCCATCAGGATCAGTGTGATTGGCCAGCCCAATGCATTGGCAAAATATTCGGCAGAGTAATAGCCGATAAATGCAAGCATGGCAATAACGCTAGTCAGCAACAGTGCTCGGCTTTGCAGTACTAAACAAGCATAGAGAGCAGAGGCGGTCACAGCAAGGTAGAGGATTTCAACTGCGGTATTCTGGAGCAGAGCAAACAACCCGGTATAGGCCATAATCGAGCCGATGAAATAGCCGAGCGCGATCAGGCGATAATAGCGTCCGGCTTTCTGCAATCCATAAGCCGCCATCATCACGCACACACCGGTGATCAGACTCGCCCAGTTCACGGATGTAAATAGTGCAATACAACTAAACACCCCACTGTTCAGCCAGCAGTTGCCAATGAGCAAAGCCGGCTCTGCCAAGATACGCTGCGCCGTTTTTTCCAATGCACTACCGACCAGAAACAGCGAAGCACCTAACACAATAGCAATATACTCGAGGGGCACCGCAAGCATATCCAGGCCGACATGCATAAATCCGTAGACAAAAAAGAGGGTCGTAAATGCCAATACCGTACGTTGATATTGAGCAAATAAGATCCCCTGATGCAGGGCCATAGTAGCAAAAACAAAGAGTACGGCAGCACGCCAGTTATCGCCAGCCGGAAACAGCTCGTGAATAACCACAAACCAGCCACTGGTCAGCATCAGCACAGAAATCAGTACCAATGGTAAAATAAGCTTGGGAAATTTTGACTCATGAAGCGCGGAGATCAAAATAATAAAAAGAATATAACCCACCCCCAGTGTCACCAAGATCCGCATCGCACTGCCCATGCTGTCCCAGAACATGCCGATATAGGTACCGATACCAGAGAAAATAAAGATAGCACCAAGATAAATAAACAAGGTTTTAGCAATGGCGCTTTTTTTCTGTTGCCCTGGCGCAGCCGTTGCCGAGACGCTTTGCTGGACAGCCGCTTCGACTTCAGAAAGGCTGATATCATAAGTCTTCATCAGCTGCGCGATATGCTTTAGCGCGCCGGGCTTATCGGTTGTGCTTGAGATGCCAATGGCACCGGCCAGCAGCGGCCATCCCCAGATACCGCCGCCAATCAATAAAATTAAAATAAGGGCTAGAAGCAGGATCATAATGGCAACACCCAAGCAATAAAACGGGTGTTGTGGCTGTAATACTGCCCTGCGGAATGGGGCAGGCGGATACTACGTCCGCTTTTAGTCAGTACTGCCTGATGACGGTTACGCGAAGCATAGAAGAGATCGGTAAATAAAGATCTCGCATAGCGCCCGCTTCCTGATCTGAATTCATAGCCATCAGGGGCAATACTCGAAGAATCAACCGTCAAGCCTTTCAGATCCGGCACTTCGAGCAGGATTGGCGGTAAAACTTCTGCGCCAGGCTGCTGTTTTTTTTCAGCGGCAATGACAGCCGCCGGAAAGATAATGGCCACCTCCTTTACCGCCCCGGTTTTAGGGTTATAACGCCAGATATGCGGCCTTGGGTAGTTCTGTGCCGGCCCCTGATAGCGGACCTGGACCTGTCGGTCAACCACGGAGATCTGCACACCATTCTGGTAATCATAATATTCCGTCGCATAAAGCACATCATACTGCGGCGCCGCCACCAGCAGGGTTGGAATACCCGAAACGAGAAGGAACACCGCAACCAGTAACAGCGGTAAGCCCAAGCCAAAAACAATAGTGGGATTCTCACGAAGGAATGATTTCATGCTCATTTATCTCTTAATATGCCGATGATTCTGCGCCTTAATAGTTTCACTATAAGTACGCACTTTGGCCCTGTCAGGCTTCTCTACTTGTTTAGTAAATTTCTGTTTACATTAAAGAATAAGGTAAAAAGTGAGTATTGCCAGAAATTCTTTACAAACTGTTTCAACAGCATTGCAAGATCACCCAGCAGTTCTCAAATCGGTTATTTTTAGCCTGATCTTTTTCAACCCAAAAATAAAGCATGCCAGCATCCCCCCAAATGACATCTAGATCATCGTCACTGTCAAATTGCAATAAAAGCCGCCAAGCTTGACTCCCCTTTTGCAGTGCCCTTGCCTGGTCACTCTGACAACCTCGACTGTCACCGATATCAATCCCATTAGCAGCTAATTGACACTGCAACGCCATATCACCTCCCTGTACTGGCGATGGAAACCCGCCCACCTGATGAAGCGGCTGAGCATTTGCCTCCTCACTATTGAGATCACAGTATAAGTCAATCTCTTGAGCTGTAAGTTGTAAGCCTTCAACAACAGGGTCATCGCAGTCAGGCAGGATGTCCATCCGTTTCCCAGAGATAAATGCCTCTTTAATTTTAGTGATTTCATCTAATCCCTCAGGCAACTCAGCAAAAGTGTCTGGATTTTCCTGAAACAGCACTTGCCACTTGCCCCTATCCTTAGGATCAAAGCCCCAGGGCATGTCCAGAATATCGTAGAAAAATAACAATAAACCTTTATCATTCAGCCATTCATAGTGCATTTCCTGAGCTATTTCTGCGAGGTCAATTTGCGCTAAAAAAGCCATGGGTCTGCCGTTACTTTGCGGCCAAATAAAATGCTTTGCTGCCACTAAAGGCCGACCTCCAAATTTTGATCTCGATGGTATTTCACTTTTTATCAATCTCAATGCCGGCTTGCGCAGGCTCGATATCTTTTCCAGTAATGAGCTTGGCAGATCATTGTCCCCCCTTTTAGCGGCAAAGAGTTGCCTTATAAAATCCATTTATCTCTCCATCCAATAGAGTACGCATATCCAAGCGTAACTAAAGCACTAACATTTCCATGGAAAACATGGCCCTAATACTCGGCACCAGCAGTTCCAGCTCACTATCAGCTGGTAATTGCCGATTCGAGAGCCGGACTGACATAAGGGCAATATCTGCGGGGCATGAGCGCACCGTCATTAAGTTGAAGTTCCCCCTGAAATTTTGCCTATTAACCTTGAGCAAGACTTCATCGGAAAAAGTAGTGGCCGTCTTTACTGAGCCGCGCACTGCAAAGATAGCTTGATTACCCTCACGGGATTGCAACAACGCCGGTGTGACAGATAACGTTTCTTTTTCGTAGGTCATGGTAATTGGGCGGGTTTGAGGCAATACCACGCGGCAATAGTAATCGCCATCAGACTCATCTGTTAATCGCTGCTGGAAATGACTTTTACGTAAGCGAAGCTCAGCACTGCGCCGGGCGCGAATACTGTCGTTATTGGCCATGATAATGCGAGTATTGGCAAGATAAGCACTTTCGCTTCGAGTCCAGCCCTCTTTTTGCGCCCGCAACGTGAGTGAATTCGAGGCCGGCGACCAGGGAAGTAAAAAGCCGGTAAAATTTATAAG
>JBFGZH010000100.1:0-8510 GCA_041586895.1 Psychromonas sp.
CCAGTCTAAGTTACTGCCGTACGCTTTACTGATCCAGGTGTCGGGATCATAAGCAAAAAAATAGCGGCCATGATCCCAACGGTGGTGATTAAGAAGAGCATAAATACTACTTGCTGCGGCACTCTTCGAATCACTCTGTTGATAAATTTCTTCAATGGTTGCTCTAAAAGTGCTCATCTCCACAACTAGCGCTTTTTTGATATTCTCAACTTTAGACTGCTCATAATAATCATTAATAGAGCGCGTTACTGTATCTATCTGCCCCCTTAGCACGTCATTAAGCAGACTCGTTACTTTATTTTTAACGTTATTTTGTTCACTGAGTACCGCGTTTTGTGTGTTGATTAGCGAGGCAATAAAAACAACACCTATCAATAACAATGGCGCACACAAGGCAGCGATAAGCTTGGTTTTTATCGTAAATTTCATTTATTTAACCTTTGCACTTTAGAAAATGATTGGCGCACTTATTGCTTTAGCTTATGCATTAGGGGAATTGACATCATTATCCTGCCTATATTGAGTAATTCAATCCGCTTTTTGTTTTGATTTGTAAAAATCTGTAACAGCAGCTCAATCAAAGCTCATTATGCCAGCGGAGATATTTAGCCGTGACCGCTGGCAGAATGGAAAACTTCAAAGCTAAGATTAACTGAGCAAATACAGAGCTCACCACAAAAATGGTTAGCAGCCCTACAAAGCTGATAAAAGTCTTTTCCTATGCTGTTACCAGGCCTCCTTGACAAATAAATAGCCTTGTCGCCAGATGGTTTTGATTCGCCTCGGCACTGAGGGGTCAATTTCAAGTTTTTTACGCAGGCGGGAAATAGTAATATCAATAGAGCGATCCAAGCCATCATACTCAATGCCTCGTATAGCAGAAAATAGCTGGTCCCGCTCAAGTATCTTGCCGGCATTGCTTGCCAGAAAACACAGTAGCTCAAATTCAGTAGTCGTCAATTCGACTAGCTCGTTATCCAGGAAAACAACATGGGAAGTACGACAAATTCTTAACCCGCCGAACTGAAGCTCATTTTCATCCTCAGAGAGGGGTATGGTACTGTCCATATTCTGCTTAATATTTTTTTCTACTCGGCGTAGTAAGGCGCGAATGCGCGCCAGTAGTACGCGAGGCTCTATCGGTTTTTTTACGAAATCATCGGCGCCCAGTTCAAGGCCGACAACCTGCTCCATATCATCCTCACGGGCAGTCAGAATCAGGATGGGTCCGTGGTATTGCGATCTGACGGCGCGGCAAACTGCATGGCCGTCCTTTCCCGGAAGCATCAGATCGAGGATCAGCAGATCCGGATTTTCTTTGAGAATACGACCGGGTGCCGTATCTCCCCGGCCTTCAATCAATACTTCAAAGCCCTGCAATTGCAGATAGTCTCGAATCAACCCGGCAAGTCTTTGGTCGTCTTCAACCAGCAGTATCCGCAGCTTCTCTTCCATAACTCTCTCTTTTAACGCTGTAAACAATATTATGATTGTAAGGCGCGCCTGTTGATATTACCTATAACCAGATCAATATAAATTAGCATAACTCAGGTGCTTAGCAAACAGCGCATCAATACGACAAGGTAGTCGTTGTTGAAGCGATTCAACCGCTCTGCGTGGAACTCTAAGTTTACGAGGTTAAGGAACAAGCTTAGTGTTAGATGTTAAAAGGAGCACGCCGTCCGAGCACTCCTTTACTCATTACTTCTCAGCAGCAATTACTGAAATTTCAACCAATAATGCTTCTCTGGCCATACTGGCTTCAACGCAGGCTCTTGCCGGTGCATAGCCCTCTATCACCCAGGCATCCCACACTGCGTTCATTGCCGCGAAATGCTTTGCCATATCCTTAACATAGATAGTTGCTGATAAAATATGTTTACGGTCACTACCGGCTTCTAAAAGCAATTCATCCACTTTATCCAGCATAGTCTGAGTTTGCTCGGTAATATCTTTACTCGCGTCTGCACATACCTGTCCACACAGGTAGATAGTCCCGTTATGCTTAACGATGCGGCTCATTCTCTGCTTTGTCTGTTGTCTTTCGATCATCTTGATTCCTTGTATTTATAACGGCACAGAGAATAGCAGAAAGTAACAACCGACAGAATAGGCGGACTGAGTTATGAATAATTGGGATCAGAGTAAATTTAATGTTACTGCGTTTTTTACATTCTCATGGAATACACAACATGCAGTAATTTATCAGCTTTTATTAAAGATATAGACGAATTTTACTATATCTCCGATATCAGTCTTCGCATCTTTTAAGAACATAAAGGCAGTTTCAGCAACCTCTAATCCCAAATTAGCTTCATAGCCATGCTTTAAAAGCTTTTCTTTCCACCACTGTATATTTTGAGGGTGAGCATTTTTTAACACTTGAAAGATGATAAAGGTATAGACACCAATAGAAATATCATTACTTACTGTTAATCTATTAACGAATAAATGACCTCGTTGCTCGCCCATATCACAAATCATCTTGTCGACTAATGCAGGCTTTACATTAATAGCTTGGCCAATGGATTTCGCTGAAGCTTTTGGTTTAGGAGAAATAACCAGATAACCGATAATTACAACAACGACTACAACCAAAATATACCCAAGCATCAATTCCTCCAAAATAGTTATTGCACTAACAGCTTATTAAACAAGAGCAGCGCCTTGTTCCACAAAAAAGAACACAGCATAAACCCAAACCAATATAAAATATATATCAACTAGATGTCTTTATCAAATGTTTGTATGCTCCATTAATGCCAAAAACTGCGTAGTTATGGTAAAAACACTGAACAGCATAGGAAAAGGACACGAACCCGCGATTTTATTAGTTCTACAAGGAGGTGCAGCTGAGCACTATTTTCTCGACGCTGAGCAAGGTATAGGCAGGAAGATAATATTTTTAAGGCATAAAAAGAAGATAACGGCTGATATTTACAGAGAAATTGCAACTAAATTTTGGCTAGCTTCAGAAACAACAAAGCCCCAGCACTTGCTGAGGCTTTATCTAGAATATGGCAGGATGGCGAGACTCGAACTCCCAACATTCGGATTTGGAATCCGAAAACACGGTTACATCCATTAGCTTACAATTCTATTGGGTGTGTAGTGGTACAGTGATTTTTACACGTACCCGAAGAGCTGGGGCTATTTTTCTCTCGGGCTGCATTGTCAAAGGTTAACTATAGATGGCTACTACTTAAACCTTCCGCCTTGCCCGGGTAAAAAACATCATCCAGCAGTAACGGCGACGAAAGAGAAACAGATGGATGAACTCCTTGGTAAAAGTTTGCTTGCTTATTACGCGACTCCCGAAGAAGGTAGGAGTCGCGTAATAAGGCTCTAGCTAAATCTTATCAATGTTTAATCTGATTAAGCGCTGCTTGCAAAGCTTGCTCTCTCGATGTGTAGTTATTGCTATTGGGTAATAAATCTAAAACCTTCAATTTTTCTAATTGCTGCCGTGTTTGTAGATGGGGACATAACAATAACACGCTGCATTTAGCCTCTAATGCATCTTTTACGGCATTCTCCAGAGCAAGCCCTACTGTCACATCAATCATCGGTACATCGGTTAGATCTAATATCATCACTTTATAGTCAGAAATACGTGAGTGCTGCCTTGCTATCGCCTTTGATACACTAAATATCATGGATCCAGATAAATAGAAAAACAATACCTGGCCACCGGCTTTATCCAATAACAGTCGTTCACTATTGGTTAATGGCACATCGTTGTCATCGGCATCACTAATCGCTTTAACTTGGCGCTCCTGCACTCTACTTAGCTTCTCTATGATCAAAATATTGGCAATAAATACACCTAAACCAACGGCTACTATGAGATCAACAAAAATAGTAAGTAACATAACCCCATACATAACGGCCATGCCGGGAATACTTATCTTATGCGCACGTTGAATGAAGCTCCAATCTAAAATATTAAAGCCGACATAGACAGCTATACCAGCTAATACCGACATTGGGATTGGCTCGGTCAGTCCGCCTGCCACTAAGACCACGAGTGCAAGGACACCTGCACGTACCATGCCTGAAACGGGTGAGCGGGCACCGACCTGTATATTGGTGACTGTCCCCATGGTCGCCCCCGCACCAGGTAATGCGCCGAATAAGCCTGAAATCATATTTGCCAGGCCTTGTCCACGCAACTCTCTATCTGAATTATGCTCCTCACGTGTTAATGAGTCACCAATAACGGCAGTTAACAAGGTATCAATACAGCCTAATGTGCCAAGTACCAGGGCGTCTATCACCATAGTGGTCAACATCTCGGCATTCAATGATGGCCATACTAAAGAGGGTAACCCGGCTGGAATCTCGCCAATACGGCGAATAGAGTCTGTATCAAAAAGGAAGATGGATAAAAGGGTAACAGCAACCAAAGCGATCAGCTGAGCGGGTACATATTTTCTATAGCGTTTGGGAAAGAAAAATAAGATTGCCAAGGTGACTGAGCCTAAAAACAGATCACTGGTGTTTATATTACTTACTATATCCGGCAGTACGGATAGAGTACCAATAACACCTCCCGCTGGGGCTGCATGCCCTAGCAGTGGCGATAACTGTAAGATTATTAAAATAACACCAATACCAGACATAAAACCTGAAATAACACTGTATGGCATGAGCGTGATATATTTTCCAAGCTTGAGTGTGCCAAGTAAGACCTGGAAGACCCCCGCCATCATGACGACTGTAAATGACATGGCCATGCCCGTTTCCGGATATTTGGCCATCATGCTGGTTAACACAGCAGTCATTATGACGGTCATAGGACCGGTAGGCTCTGAAATTAAGGTTGTTGAACCACCAAAAAGTGCGGCAAAGAAGCCAACCAGAATCGCCCCCCAGAGCCCCGCCTCAGCACCTGCCCCAGATGCAACACCAAAGGCAAGCGCCAATGGCAAAGAGATAATAGCCGTGGTAACACCGCCAAAGATATCCCCCTTTAAATTAATATTTTGAAAACGATGTGCAAGCAAAATATGAACTCCCGTAGAAAAGTCTCGTTAAATTTATTGATTAGCTATACTGGCTTATTTGTTGGCTAACCATCTCTTGATTTTTACCCGTAAAGTTGATCTGGCCTAACTTCCAGCTCTCTTTAACGGCTTTGTTATAGCAATAGAGCTGGCTTGTTACGCCATGCTTCCAGCCAACTTGGTAAAGTAGGATTATTGAGCGCCATAAATTGAGCTGCCAATAAGCCCGCATTAAATGCCCGCCCTGCACCCGCTATATATATATATCTTCTGCTGATTGAGCAAATTCATATAGCCTTTGTGGTGTGCGGTGAGCCGATACCACCATAGCATCATAGGGAAGGTTAAACTCCTCAAGCATGACCGGCCAATCTGATTGTAAGCCCATTATGAGCGCAACTTTGTGCTTTTTCATTGTTAAGTCCTTTTACTATGCAGATTGATGTTGTAATTACAGGAGGAGGAGTATGCCAAGAAAATCAGATAGATAGAAATAGATACTATCTAAACTAAAAATAGACTAATATCTATTTAACCTTACTGAAATGGAAATTGAAAAACATGAATAATTATATATTCACGTCAAAAAAAGTACCGGGATCAGGTCCTGACGGTGTGCTGACATAGCGACCATTATCTTTAATTTTATGGTGAATGGCATCGAGCCAGACGAACGGGCACACTTCATCAAGCGGCCTTTGTTGCCACTCTTTCATCTCAGGTATTAGCAGGCAGATAAGGTAAACGAAATCAACGCTAACCTTTTGATAAATCTAGAAACAACAAAGCCCCGACAGATTGATGACGAGGCTTTCCATGATTTGATCTGTAATAATTTTTACTTTATCAGAAACGAAAAAGCCTCAACAGTAAACTATTGAGGCTTCATCTAAATGTGGCAGGGGTGGAGAGATTCGAACTCCCAACATTCGGATTTGGAATCCGACGTTCTGCCGTTGGAACTACACCCCTGCGAACAAGGCGAATAATACCTAAGCCAATTTTAAAGTAAAGCGCTTTTTTAACAAATTCGATCAAGTGACTGTAAAACAAACAACTAGGCAAAAGAATTGGCCGAGCTGACAACTAACGGTTGTAAGTTAACTATAGGAGTCGCCTTATCCTATTGCAAAAGCTGTTGAACTGCCCCGCCTCCTGTTCATTGCAGTAGCCAATTTTTAAGCATTTGTTCATTTTCATGCCAAGCCGTCATAAACAGTGCAACATAACCTCCTTTATGCGCGCCAATCATATCGCGCAGCGCTGAAATCTAAAATAATACTGTACAGCTTAACTGAATAGCATTATTTTTACTTACCTGCCTAAATGTAAGTGAAAAACTCTCTTAGCTTTTAGCACAATAACATGCAATTGTTTTTTAAAAGGATCTTTACCTATGAGCAAGCCACAACCAGCAATTAAACCGGCTAACCCTAATTTTTCTTCCGGCCCATGCGCCAAACGACCGGGTTACGATATTAAGCAATTGAATATATCGACTCTGGGACGCTCTCACCGCTCTGCTCTTGGTAAGGCAGCCTTACAAAAAGTGATCGATGATACCGCTGAAATACTGCAGCTGCCGGCAGACTACCGTGTCGGTATTGTCCCGGCATCCGATACCGGCGCCATGGAGATGATGATGTGGTCTCTGCTTGGTCCGCGTCCGGTTGATATCTGTTACTGGGAATCATTTGGCCAGGGCTGGTTTGCCGATATTACTAAGCAATTAAAGCTGGAAAAGGTTAATGCGATACAGGCGGATTACGGCCAGCTGCCTGATTTATCACAGGTCAATCCTGAGCATGATGTCGTCTTTACCTGGAACGGCACCACCTCAGGCGTGAAAGTGCCTAATGCTGATTTCATTTCCGAGCAGCGCCGGGGTTTAACTATCTGTGATGCGACTTCTGCTGTTTTCGCCATGGAGATGCCCTGGGAGAAATTAGATGTCACCACTTTCAGCTGGCAGAAAGTATTAGGCGGTGAAGGCGGACACGGCATTATCATTCTCAGTCCGCGTGCCGTTGAACGTTTAGAGTCTTATACACCGAGCTGGCCGATGCCGAAAATCTTCCGTTTAACCGCCGGCGGTAAGCTCAATGAAGGTATTTTTCAAGGCGCCACTATCAATACCCCTTCCATGCTTTGCGTCAGCGACTATCAGGATGCGCTGGACTGGATCAAAGAGATCGGCGGCGTGACGGCAAGCATTAACAAATCCTTAGCCAACCTTGCGGTATTGGAAGAGTTTGTGGCGCAAAACAGCTGGATCCGCTTTCTGGCCGAAGATCCTGCAAGCCGCTCCAATACCAGTGTCTGTCTATCGGTGGATTTAGACGATACGCAAATTAAGGCGTTTATTAAGCTGCTTGCCGATAACCAGGTTGCCTATGATATCGGCGCTTATAAAGATGCACCAAGCGGCCTGCGTATCTGGTGCGGCAGCACAGTGGAAGAGCAGGATCTTAAAGCATTACTGCCATGGCTGACTTGGGCATACCAGCAAGTCGCTTAATCTAGCGCAGGCCGCCTTTGCTATAGTAAGGCGGCCTGCATAGCCTGCAGCTCTATTCACCATCCAGCGCCCTGCCAAAGTATCTAACCCGATCCACAAGATTCAACGCCAGCAAAACCGTCAAAGCTTAAAAGAGACAAATTTTATTCACCCTTAGATTTGAACTGTCGTTCAAAACAACTGTTAAAACGCCCTATTTATTGTTAGTTTAGAAAATTCATTTATCATCAATAGCAAATAGCATGATCAGGAGTAAATATGAGTAACACTGAATTCGATTTCGATTATATCTGTATTGGCGGCGGCAGCGGTGGTATCGCATCCGCTAATCGCGCGGCCCGTTATGGACAGAAAGTGGCGATTATTGAAGCTAAGGCGTTAGGCGGAACCTGCGTGAACCTTGGTTGTGTGCCTAAAAAAGCGATGTGGTATGCCGGACAGATTGCTGATGCGCTGCGTTATGCGCCTGATTATGGATTTGAGGCGCCACTGAAAAACTTCAGCTGGGAAAAACTGGTCGAAAGCCGCGATGCTTATATCGAGCGCATTCATCAATCTTATGATCGCGTGCTTGCCAGTAATAAGGTTACTGTGATCAATGGCTTTGCTAAATTTATCGATAACCACAGCGTTGCAGTTAACGGCAGCGTCTACACCGCCGCGCATATCACCATTGCCACCGGCGGCGCACCAAGTGTACCGGCAATTGCAGGAGCGGAATATGGCATTACTTCCGATGGTTTCTTTGCGCTAACAGAGCAACCCAAACGTGTTGCTGTTGTCGGTGCCGGTTATATCGCCGTGGAAATCGCCGGTGTCTTTAACGCACTGGGCAGTGAAACGCACCTGCTGTGCCGCCGCGACACTTTCCTGCGTGATTTTGACAGTATGCTGTCATCTACCCTGGTTGAGGTGATGCAGGAGGAGGGGCCGACATTGCACACTCACTCGGTGCCAAAAGCAGTACAAAAAAACAGCGATGGCAG
>JBFGZH010000101.1:0-8509 GCA_041586895.1 Psychromonas sp.
ATACTGGATCAAGATTTTCGCGATCAGCTTCGGCATGGGGGTGGTCAGCGGCATAGTGATGAGCTTCCAGTTTGGTACCAACTGGAGTGTCTTTGCCGATAAAACCGGGCCGGTATTAGGCCCGCTGATGGGCTACGAAGTCTTTTCTGCTTTTTTCCTGGAAGCCGGTTTTCTGGGCGTCATGTTGTTCGGTATGAATCGCGTCGGCAAAAAGCTGCATTTTCTGTCCACGGTGATCGTGGCGATCGGCACGCTTTTTTCTGCATTCTGGATCCTTTCCGTAAACAGCTGGATGCATACTCCGAGCGGATACGCGATAAACGAACTAGGACAGTTTGTTCCCGAAGACTGGTGGGCCGTGGTCTTTAATCCCTCTTTTCCCTATCGTCTGGTGCATATGGTGCTGGCTGCCTATCTGACCACCGCCTTTGTTGTGGCCGGCGTGGGGGCCTACCATCTGCTGCGTTCTCAGCGTAATCCGCTGGCGCGGACCATGTTTTCAATGGCGCTGTGGTTGGCTGCGATAGTGATGCCGATACAGGTGATTGTCGGGGATATGCATGGCTTGAATACCCTGAAGCACCAGCCGGCCAAAATAGCGGCCATGGAGGGGCACTTTGAAACTCAGAAGGGAGCGCCTTTGATCCTGTTTGGCTTGCCGGATCAGGAAAACAAAAAGGTTGATTTTAAAATTGCCATTCCCTATCTCGGCAGTCTGATTTTAACCCATGAGTTAAACGGAGAAGTGAAAGGCCTGGATGCCTTTCCCGATGATCAGCATCCGCCGGTGGCGATTGTCTTCTGGAGTTTTCGTATTATGGTCGGACTGGGCTTTTTGATGCTGGCGGTGGGCATGGTCAGCCTGTGGCTGCGGCGTAAAAAAGCCCTGTATCACAGCCAATGGTTTCATCGTTGCTGCGTACTGATGGCGCCGACAGGTTTTATCGCTATTCTCTGCGGCTGGGTAACCACCGAAGTGGGACGCCAGCCCTACACGGTTTATGGTCTGCTGCGTACCGCTGACTCAATCTCACCGGTCAATGCGGCCGCGGTCAGCGTCTCGCTGGCTGCATTTGTGGTGGTCTACTTTACGGTATTTGGCGCTGGTTTCTTCTATCTGCTGCGGCTGATGCGCAAGTCACCGAGTAAATATGAACAGCCGCTGGGCAGTGACACTATCACTTCCACCACGCATGCCAATTTATAGGAGGCTATATGGATTATGCATTGATATGGTACATGCTGATTGCTATTGCTGTCTTTGCCTATGTGGCGCTGGATGGCTTTGATCTGGGCATCGGTATTTTATTTCTCGGCGGTGATTCTGTCGAGGAGCGTGATTTGATGATGAACAGTATCGCCCCGGTTTGGGATGGCAATGAAACCTGGCTGGTCTTAGGCGGCGGCGGATTGTTCGCGGTATTTCCTCTGGCCTATGCCGTGGTCATGCCGGCGCTGTATGCGCCCTTGATCATCATGCTGCTCGGACTTATTTTCCGTGGCGTTGCCTTTGAGTATCGTTTTCGCACCCGGCGGGGAAAGTTTTTGTGGGATAGTTCCTTTTTTATCGGTTCACTGGTGGCAACATTTACTCAGGGGGTGATGCTGGGAACGCTGCTGCAGGGCGTTGAGGTGCTGGATCGTCAGTACAACGGCGGCTGGTTTGACTGGTTGACTCCTTTTACCCTGTTTTGCGGTTTAGTGACCATTAGCGCTTACACTCTTCTGGGGGCATGCTGGCTGCTGATTAAATTACCGCAAACTTATCAAAGCAGTTATTACGCTACGGCGAAACGCAGTGCGCTCGCTTTGGTGGTGATGATCGCGATTCTCAGCATCTGGTTACCCTTGTCCAACGCTGATATTGCCGCGCGCTGGTTTGCCTTTCCGCAGGCGCTGCTTTTTCTGCTGATCCCGGCTGCCTGCGCTTATCTTGTCTACCTGTTATTTAAGGATTTGATTGAACATAAGCCCCTGCAGGCCTACCTGGCCAGCTTAGGGCTGCTGCTTCTCGCCTCTTTGGGATTTGGCGTGAGTACCTACCCGTACATAGTGCCGCATAGTCTGACTTATACAGAAGCGGCGGCCCCGGATAGCAGCCTGAAGTTTTTACTCACCGGAACGCTGTTTTTGTTGCCCTTGATTATTGCCTATACAGCTTACTCCTACTGGGTATTTAGAGGACGGCTTAATGAAGGGGAGGGCTATCACTAATGCGCAATCTATCCCTGCAGCGCTGCCTGTGGTTTATCGCCTTATGGGCAGGCGGTGTCGCCGCCCTGTTACTGCTGGCATCATTGATCCGTTGGTTGTTGCCGGGGATGTAGCCTCTGGTGAGGTTTTTAGTCAGCGCATCAAAGAAGATGCGGCTGATGAATACCCATACTCCTGCTAAGGTTGTGATCTAAGCAAGCTTTGGGATAGAAAATGCTGTTCAGCTTAACATTTCTTCGCTAAAAGGCTGTTGTTGTTCTACACTCTTAGATTAGTCTTCGTCATGTTTTTTTGATTTTATTTTTTGGAGGTGTGGCTGTGCTTAAACTATTGCAAACAAGAACCGTAACTTATAGAGATTTATGTGCAAAGGGGCTGATTAACGATCTAAAACAAGCGGCGAGTTGTGATGTAAGCAGGGTTTGTCGCCTATCGTGCCTTAATTGCCCCTATTTAATTGAAAATATTGATACCATAAAAATCGCCATCAAAGGTTTACACGAATATAGCATCAAGCTGAAAAAAGCTGAAGATGAACGCCTGCTGATGTCCATTAGTGCACCGCGGATTGATGATTGGTTGATAAGAAATAATCTTCACCTGAAAACGGTCGCCTAGTTAACAGCGCAGGTGATGCGCGCTTCTTCCATCAGTCATCACTGTAAACAGTGAGTAGTGAATGGTGATGGGTGATGGGTGAACAGTAAAGAGTAGGCAGTAAAGGGTAAAGGGTAAAGAGTGAGTAGTGAACAGTAAAGAGTAAAGAGTAAGTAGCCAAGCTCATCACTTATCACTCATCACTCATCACTCATCACTCATAACCCATCACTATTCACTCATCACTCATCACTCATCACTCATAACCCATCACTATTCACTGCTCACTCGCAACTCATTACTCTTCCGGGTAAGTGCCCCAGCCGTCATAATCAATGTTGAATGACTGCGCTAAGGTCAGCAGTTTTTCGACATCTTCCATAATCGCTTCTTCATCGAGGTTCATCTCCACCACGACATCAAAGCTTAAGATAATGGACCCGTCTTCAAGCTCCAGCTCTTCAGGGTCGGTGACTTCATAGCCTTTTTTAAAGCAGGCGACAGCCGCCTTTTCCAGGGTATCAAAATCAGAGCAGGAAAGGTGGTGCTCAATCATATAGACAGCATCCGGGTTACTGCCGTCTTCGAGGATAGCTTCAACAATCTCTTCTGTCTCTTCACGAAACTCTTCCAGTAACGCTTTTAAATCTGCCGTTTTTTCCATTATCAACTCCTCTTAGCCGCAACATTTTTTATTGCTGTCGGGGCGTTTTACTTCTGCGTTTAGTTGCTCGTACTTTTCTAACATAATGGCATGAGCATCGTTCATTAAGCGTCTTATTTCACGTTTTTTGTATTGGCTAATATCTATTGGCTCGAGCATTTCCACAATCACTTCGCCGTTATCCCAGCGGTTAAGGTTAACTTGCTGGTGGGTATTGGAAACCACAGTCGGGACGATATTAACGCCAGCCTGTAATGCGGTATGGAAGGCACCCATTTTAAAGGGCATTAAACCTCTGCCACGGCTGCGTGTGCCTTCAGGAAAGATCCACACGGCGAGGTTTTTAGCACGCATCTGCGCAACCACATCCGCGATGGTGTTTTTAGAGCTGTTTTTATTATCACGGTCGATTAAAATATTACCCGTTAACCAGTAAATGATGCCGAAAAAGGGCACCCAGACCAGGCTTTTTTTACCGATAGTGACCGAGCCGGGCTGCACGGCTGCAGAGGTTGTCACCATATCATAGTTATTTTGATGGTTGGCAATATAGACCACAGAGCCGTTATTTTTGGCGCTGGCCGGTATTCTCAAGGTCACCTTGAGTCCGAGTAAAGGGGCCATTTTGGCGAACAGCATGGCAAAATGGTAGGTGTTTTTCGGGTTGCGCGGGCTGAGTAAGCAGTAAAAAATGGCATAGATACTCATCAGAAGCACACAGAAAATAATCAATATTGTACGGATAATAAATAACATGGTTGTTTAGTTCTCTTTATTCAGTAATAACTTCTATTTTATCGACACGCTGCAGTCCACGCGGCAGTTTATGACCGCGCCGGCCGCGCTCACCGCGATAATGTGCTAAATCAGCGGCCTTTAAGGTCAGTTTGCGTTTACCGGCATGCAGGGTGACCGCACTGGTTGCAGGAATAATCCGCAGCATTGTAACAAACTCTTCCCGTTTCGTCGCTTTGGCTGCCATGATGTTGATCATTTTATTGCCTTTGCCTTTACTTAAACTCGGCAGACTATTAACCGGGAAAAGCAGCATGCGTCCTTCATTACTGATCGTCAGGCAGAGGTCCTCCTGATTATTGCTGATTTTTTGCGGTGTCAGTAAGCGTGCGTTTTCGGTCAGGTTAATTAATGCCTTACCATTTTTATTGCGACTGTTGATATCGCTGAACTTGGCGATAAAGCCGTAACCGTGATCACTGCTGATCAGGTAACGGTCATCATCATCGCCAAGTAGCGCACAAACAAAAGGCACATTGCTATTTTGATGAAAGCGTCCGGTAAGCGGCTCACCCTGTGAGCGTGCCGAAGGCAGCGAATGGGTATCGAGCGAATAAGCCCGGCCGCTGGCATCAATAAAGGTACAACTCTGGTTACTTCGCCCCTGCGCACTGCTCAGGTATTCATCGCCGGCTTTATAACTCAGCGCATGAGCATCGATATCATGCCCCTTGGCTGCGCGCACCCAGCCCTGGCTTGATAGGACGATAGTGACCGCCTCACTTGGCATTAACTCTTTTTCCGTCAGTGCTCTGGCTTCCATGCGCTCCACCAGAGGTGAACGGCGCGCATCGCCATATTTATCGGCATCGGCTTGCAGCTCTTTTTTAAGCAGCGTTTTTAAACGTCGCTCCGAGCCTAATAACAGCTCCAGCTTTTTCTGCTCTTCACTTAACTCGCTCATTTCCGCGCGAATCTGAATCTCTTCCAATTTAGCCAGCTGGCGTAGTTTAATCTCTAAAATCGCATGCGCCTGTGTTTCTGAAAGCGCAAAGCGGGACATCAGCTCCGCCTTTGCATCATCATAGCTGCGAATGATCTCAATCACTTCATCAATATTCAGGTAAGCAGCCAATAAGCCTTCGAGAATATGCAGGCGGGCTAATATTTTATCGAGGCGGAACTGCAGGCGGCGGCGTACCGTAGTGAGACGGTACTGCAGCCACTCTTTTAAGATGGTGAGCAGATTCTTTACCTGCGGACGCTGATTTAATCCGAGCATATTAAGGTTAACCTTATGGTTAACTTCAAGGTCGGTTGAGGCAAAGAGGTGATTCATCAATGCTTCAATATCGATACGATTAGAGCGCGGTATAATCACCAGGCGCGTCGGGTTTTCATGGTCCGATTCATCACGCAGATCCGCGACCATAGGCAGCTTTTTATCGTGCATCTGCTTGGCAATGTCTTTCAGGATCTTGCCGCCCGATACGCGGTGCGGCAGGGCGTTGATAATAATCTCACCATTGTCGACCTGATAAACAGCGCGGCTTTTAAAACTGCCGCGGCCGCTCTCGTAGATCTTTTGGATATCGCTTTTTGCAGTGATAATTTCAGCTTCAGTCGGATAATCAGGACCTTGAATATGAGTCATCAAATCAGCAATAGTCGCCTTGGGGTTTTCCAGAAGATGCACACAAGCATCGGCGACTTCGCGGGCGTTATGCGGAGGAATATCGGTGGCCATACCGACGGCAATGCCGGTAATACCATTAAGCAGAATATGCGGTAAACGGGCGGGCAATAACACCGGCTCTTTAAGGGTACCGTCAAAGTTCGCTTTCCAGTCCGTTGTCCCCTGGCCGATCTCGGAAAGTAAAACTTCTGAAAATGGTGATAAACGCGATTCGGTATAACGCATTGCCGCAAATGATTTCGGATCGTCCGGCGCGCCCCAGTTGCCCTGGCCGTCAATTAAGGGATAGCGGTAGGAAAAGGGCTGTGCCATTAACACCATAGCTTCATAACAGGCACTGTCGCCGTGCGGGTGATATTTACCCAAAACATCACCGACGGTTCGTGCTGATTTTTTATATTTAGCCAGCGCGGATAAACCCAGTTCCGACATGGCATAGACGATGCGGCGCTGCACCGGTTTTAAACCGTCGGCGATATGGGGCAGAGCGCGATCCATGATCACGTACATGGCGTAGTTGAGATAGGCATCTTCGGTGAATTTAGCAAGCGGAAGTTTTTCGATACCGTCCAAGCTTAAATCTAATACTTCACTCATGTTTAATAACCCTGTTTAGCTGATAATTAAAAAGGCGCTAGTATACAGCAATTAAGGCAATTGTGAGGCTATGTTTAACAGTGATTGATGAAGAAAATGTGCGAAAAAATGCAGCGTTTAAAAATCGTGCATTTTTTCGCTGGATTATGGGTAAATTATAACTGTGCAAAGGCTTTTTTAGCCGCCACTAAAGTTGCTTGGATATCTTCATCAGTATGAGCTAATGATAGAAAGCCGGCTTCAAAGGCTGAAGGGGCGAGATAGATTCCCTGTTCAAGCATTAAGTGGAAAAACTTTTTAAACCTTTCTATGTCACAGGCACAAACCTGGGCAAAATTACTGATCTGCTTTTCCTCGCTAAAGAAAAAGCCGAACATGCCGCCAGCATAGTTAACCGTCAAGGGGATCCCTTCCTGCGCGGCGGCTTGTTGTAAGCCAAGGGCTAATTGTTCCGTTTTCTCTGCCAGTTGTGCATATTCAGGCGTATCGAGTGCATTTAATGCCGCCAGTCCGGCATGCATGGCAACCGGGTTACCTGATAAGGTACCGGCCTGATAAACCGGGCCTGTCGGCGCGATATGCTGCATCACCTTTTTGCTCCCGCCAAAGGCCCCGACCGGCATGCCGCCACCTATGACTTTCCCCAGGGTGGTGAGGTCAGGCTTAACATCGTAATAAGCCTGTGCTCCCCCCAAAGCGACACGGAAACCTGTCATCACTTCATCGAAAATAAGCAGTGCGTTCTGCTCATCGCAAATTTTCCGCAAGCCCTGCAAAAATCCCGGTTGTGGTGGAATACAGTTCATATTGCCGGCCACCGGCTCGACGATAATACAGGCGATCTGCTCCGGGTATTGGGCAAACAGCTGTTGTACCGAAGCAAGATCATTATAGCTGGCGGTCAGGGTATGTTTGGCAAAATCAGCAGGCACCCCCGGAGAGCTAGGCTGTCCTAAGGTCAGTGCACCTGAGCCAGCCTTGACTAACAGCGAGTCTGCATGGCCGTGATAGCAGCCTTCAAATTTTAAAATCTTATCACGCCCGGTATAACCACGTGCCAGGCGAATAGCGCTCATGGTCGCTTCCGTACCTGAGCTTACCATGCGCAGTTGCTCCATAGAGGGAACCAGACTGCGCACCTTTTCGGCCATGCTGATCTCGACTTCAGTCGGTGCGCCGAAACTTAAGCCGTTTTCCGCGGCCGCGAGGACAGCTGCTTTAATATCAGGGTGGTTATGCCCCAGGATCATCGGTCCCCAGGAGCCGACATAATCGATATATTTGTTATTATCGGCATCATAAATATAAGCATCCTGTGCTTTTTCAATAAATACCGGGCCACCGCCAACACCATTAAAGGCACGTACAGGCGAGTTTACTCCACCAGGAATAACGGATTGTGCACGTTCGAAAAGCTGTTTAGATCTGCTCATGAAAATCCCATTAATTTACAGTTTGAAAATATGTTTAATTGATTCGAAGATTGTTCTTCAAGTGGTTGAGTTAAACATGAAATATAGCAGATTCTATGGCCTAGGGTTGTTTAATTATGCGCTTTTTTTGTTTATAATGCGCAGCTTAGTTAGGCCATCGCTGAAGCTCTTTCAGAATCCCTTTTAACTGCTGATTAGTTGTTTAAATCCATATGAAAAGAAATATTCCTGCATTTTTTTGTGAACACCTGAAACGTTTTATTGAACGTTTTTTTACTCGAAAAAGCAGCGCATTATTGATTTGGTTATCAGTTTTTATTGGTATTCTCGCCGGTGCCGTGTCGGCGCTCTTTGATCACGGCATTATCTGGGTAAGTGAATGGCGCTTAGCATTTATTGCCAGCTATAGTGATTCGCAGGTTCCATTATGGTTAGTGGCGATTCCGGTTTCCGCTTCCATGGCTGGCCTGGCGTTTTATCTGACCCATAGATTTGCCCCGGAAGCAGGAGGCAGTGGTATTCCTGAAATCGAAGGGGCGATGGAAGGGATGCGCCCGGTGCGTTGGCGGCGCG
>JBFGZH010000102.1:0-8499 GCA_041586895.1 Psychromonas sp.
CTCAATCGGCAAGTCATTTACTGCTCTGTGATGGCAATGCAGCCGCTTCAACCGCCTAGTCGCCAGTACATATCCTGTTTTCACTGAACAATCCTTATCACAATTGCCGTGTTTCGTTTATACTAGGGTCTATTTATCTTTGAAGTTTGCTCCTGTTGAGTCTGAAAGCTTCTCAATCAAGGCGCGAAGAGTGAAGTTTAGTTATTCTAAATGAGTGATGAGCAACGTAGAGTGAGAAATTTTCAACCTCAACCCGAAGGGCTGGGGCTATTTTTACACCCAACTGCGTTGTCAGCCACTCATGTAGATGACTACACTGCATGACTTCCGCCTTGCTGAGCATAAAAACAGCCTCCAGCAGGAACAAATCACAAAGATAAGCAGACCCTATTATTTTTTACCTATTGTTATTTGGAAATACGCATGTCTTTTGAAGCGCTTGAGCTCGACCAACATTTATTAAACGCCATTGCTAAAATGGGACACAAACGCCCAACAAGCATTCAAACTTTAGCTATTCCTCCAGCAATGGATGAACAGGATATTTTAGCCAGTGCACCGACCGGCACCGGAAAAACACTGGCTTTTTTACTGCCGGCTGTACAGCGCTTAATTGATTTTCCGCGCCGTAAAGGCGGCTCAGCACGCATTTTAATATTAACGCCCACCCGCGAACTGGCGGTGCAGGTCAGTGACGTTGCCGAGCAACTGGTTGCCGGCACCGATCTTATTGTCGGCAATATTATTGGCGGCGTTTCCTACCAGGAGCAGGAAGCGGTGATCATGGATAGCGTGGATATCGTGATTGCCACCCCCGGACGGTTAATGGAATATATCGATTCTGAAGCTTTTGACTGCCGTGAAATTGAAACCCTGATCCTCGATGAAGCCGATCGTATGCTGGATATGGGATTTATCGCCGAAATGGATCGTATTGCCGGTGAAGCGCGCTGGCGTAAACAGACCTCGCTGTTCTCGGCCACCCTGGAAGGTAAAGGATTACGCGAGTTTTCCCGAGATGTACTCAATAATCCGGTGCAGCTTAAGGCTGAAGTGACTCGCCGTGAAAGCGGTAAGATTTTACAGTGGGTGCACCTTGCGGATAACCCTGAGCACAAGTTAAAGCTGCTGACCGCGATTTTGCAGCAGGATCAGGAGTCCGAGCAACAACAGAAAGTCATTGTCTTTGTAAAAACGCGCGAACGTCTGACCGAGCTGGTGGCGCAACTGGCAGAGCTGCAGATCAACTGCAATTATCTGCGCGGTGAAATGGATCAGGAAAAACGCAACCAGGCATTAACCCAGTTTAGAGCAGGTAAGATCAATATACTGATAGCAACGGATGTCGCGGCGCGCGGTATCGATGTGCCGGATATTACCCATGTTATTAACTATGATATGCCGCGCAGCGCAGATGTTTATGTCCACCGTATCGGCCGAACCGCCCGAGGCGGTAAAAAAGGCACGGCCATCTCGTTAGTCGAAGCCCATGATATTGATATTCTTGCCAAGATTGAGCGCTATACCGACCAGAAGTTAAAACGCCGGGTTATTAAAGGATTGCGTCCTAAGCACAAAGAAGCGCAAGTCAGCCAACGCAAACCTAAAAAGCCGGTCAATAAAAAAGGTAAAGCGCGCGCCGAGGAGCTGAAAAAGCAGCAGAAAGCCAAACGCCTGAAGAAAAAAGAGGAGATAGGTAAACAACGCCACCGCGCCAAAAAAGCCAAAGGCAAACCAAGCTGGGCTGGAAAGAAAAGTGAAGGGTAAATAGTGAATGGTGATGGGGGAATGGTAAACAGTAATGAGTAAACAGTAATGGGTGAATAGTGATGGGTAAATAGTAAAGGGTGATGAGTAAATAGTTATGGCTAACCTCTTACTCGTCACTCGTCACTCGTCACTCGTCACTCGTCACTCGTCACTCGTCACAATGGTAAACAGTGATGAGTAAATAGTGAAGGGGCCCCCCATTACCCATCACTCATAACCCATCACCCATCACCCATAACTCATAACTCATAACTCATAACTCATAACACATCACCCATAACTCATAACCCATCACCCATCACCCATTACTCATTACTCATTACTCATCGCTCATCGCTCATCGCGATAAAAAACCGGCTCTGTTGCAGTCGACTCACTCTCCATAAAATAATAACCGTCTTCGGCAAAGGCTGTTAACTGCTCGCTAGAGGTTAACTGCTGCTCGAGAATATAACGCGCCATTAAGCCGCGGGCTTTCTTGGCATAAAAGCTAATCACCTTATATTTGCCGTTTTTCTGATCTTTAAAAACCGGGGTAATAATAGTGCCGCGCAGCTCTTTTTTCTTGACCGCCTTAAAGTATTCATTGGACGCCAGGTTGATCAGCAGGTCATCCCCCTGCGCCTGCAGCGCCTCATTTAAGGTCTGGGTAATTAAACTCCCCCAGAATTGATAGAGATTAGTGCCGCGTTCATTATTCAGGCGCGTGCCCATCTCCAGACGGTAAGGCTGCATCAGATCCAGCGGTCTTAATACGCCATACAACCCGGAGAGAATGCGCAGATGCTGCTGTGCATAGTCAACCGTCTCAGGGGCTAAGGTTTGTGCCTGCAGGCCCGTATAGACATCGCCTTGAAAAGCAAACACAGCCTGCTTGGCATTCTCCGGGGAAAAAGGCACAGACCACTGGCCAAAGCGTGCAGCATTTAAGGCGGCAATTTTATCACTGACTTTCATCAGCGAAGCAATATCCTGCATCGACAGATTTTGACAAGCTTTGATCAGCAGCTCACTGTGCGCCAATAACGCCGCTTGCGAAAAGCTCGATACGGGCGCCGGCGTATCATAATCAAGTGTTTTGGCAGGGGAAAGTACAACTAGCATGACAACTCCTTTGGTTAAAAAAAAAGCGGCCTTTGCCGCTTAGCTACCTGCTTAGCTTACCATCACAAGTCTAAAGTGACACCGTCCAAAGCGCCCTGATTTAATGGTTTTTTAGCTTCACTGGCATGCAGTTTAATCATTAAACGAATATCGTTGGCCGAATCGGCATGGGCCAGCGCTTCGGTATAACCGATAATACCTCTTTCATAGAGTTCAAGTAACGCCTGATCAAAGGTCTGCATACCGTATTCCGTTGAGTTTTTCATAATCTCTTTCAGTTTATGCATCTCCCCTTTACGGATGGCATCCGCCATAGTCGGCGTATTATACAGGATCTCAAAGGCCACACGGCGACCTTTGCCGTCAACCGTCGGGATCAACTGCTGCGCGACAATCGCGCGCAGATTGACCGAGAGATCAAATAAAAAGTGGCGGTGACGCTCCGGCGGGATGAAATGGAGAATACGATCCAGTGCCTGGTTGGCATTATTGGCATGCAGCGTGGCCATGCAGAGATGCCCCGTTTCGGCAAAGGTTAAGGTAAACTCCATGGTTTCCCGACTTCTTATTTCACCGATTAAAATCACATCGGGTGCCTGACGCAGGGAGTTTTTCAATGCCTGATCAAAGGATTCGGTATCAATGCCCACTTCGCGCTGGGTGATCACCGAACGGTCATGCTCATGCACAAACTCAATCGGATCTTCTATGGTTAAAATATGCCCGGATGCATGACGGTTACGGTAGCCGACCATTGCCGCCTGGGTGGTTGATTTGCCGGATCCCGTGGCACCGACAAATAAAATTAAACCGCGTTGCGCCATACTGGTTTCTTTTAACTGTGCAGGCAGATACAACTCTTCAAAACGGGGAATTTGCGTCTCGATACGGCGAATAACCATACCGGGCTGCTCTTTCTGCATAAATGCACTGACACGAAAACGCCCGGATTCCTCAGTGGTCAGGGCAAAATTAGCTTCTTTGCATACTTGAAACTTTGCCAGGCGCTCACTGCCCAGCGCACTCGCCAGTAATTGCTGAACATCCTCGGTGTTTAATTTTTCTTCAGTTAACGGCTGCAAGCGACCGTTAACTTTAACGCTCGGCTGTAAGCCGACAGAGATAAAAAGATCCGATGCTTTTAATTGATCGGTTTTTTTCAGTAACTCATCTAACATAAACGAATCTGCCTTAAAAAGTTTTAGGATCCGATGCTTTCTGTGCCGCATCGGCATGCGACACCAGCCCCTGACCGACTAAATCACGTAAACACTGATCCAGGGTCTGCATACCGTGCACCATCCCGGTTTGAATCACCGAGTACATCTGCGCCACTTTATCTTCACGAATCAGGTTGCGGATTGCCGGAACGCCCATCATAATCTCATGGGCGGCAACACGTCCACCGCCATTTTTCTTGAGCAGCGTCTGCGAAATAACGGCACGTAACGACTCCGACAACATAGAGCGGACCATGGCTTTTTCGGCAGCCGGAAAAACATCGATCACACGGTCAATGGTTTTTGCCGCAGAGGTGGTATGCAGGGTACCAAAGACTAAATGCCCGGTTTCCGCTGCCGTTAATGCTAAACGAATCGTTTCCAAGTCACGCATCTCACCGACAAGAATAACATCGGGATCTTCACGCAGCGCGCTTTTTAGTGCCTGATCAAAACTCTTGGTATCCTTGTACACTTCACGCTGGTTGATCAGGGATTTTTTGGTTTCATGAACAAATTCAATCGGGTCTTCAATGGTTAAAATATGTTCATTACGGGTATTGTTAATATGATCGATCATCGCTGCTAAGGTCGTTGATTTACCCGAGCCGGTCGGGCCGGTGACCAGCACCAGACCACGCGGAAATTCAGATATTTTTTTGAAAATAGGCGGCGCGTTTAACTGCTCTAAGGTTAACACCTTACTTGGAATAGTACGAAAGACCGCCCCGGCGCCGCGCTTTTGATTAAAGGCGTTGACACGAAAACGGGCCAGTTCAGGAATATCAAAGGAAAAGTCGGTTTCCAGCTGCTCTTCATAATCTTTACGCTGCTTATCATTCATGATGTCATAAATTAAACTATGCACCTCTTTATGCTCTAATGCCGGCACATTTATCTTGCGAACTTCGCCATCTACCCTGATCATGGGAGGAACTCCTGCAGAAAGGTGTAGATCTGATGCATTATGCTTTACACTAAAAGCCAGTAATTCTGTGATATCCATAACTTAAAATCCTATTGATGATGACTGATTATGATGACTGATATATTTAAACAAGTAACAAAGGTTCAACAAAAAATAACTGCTGCCGCTCAGCAGGCGAAGCGTGATAGTGAACAGATTCAGCTACTCGCGGTAAGCAAAACCAAACCTGTTTCTTTAATTAAGCAGGCTTACCAGGCTGGTTTACGCCATTTTGGCGAAAACTATGTACAGGAGAGTATCGAAAAAATTAAACAAATTAAAGGCGATAACGATTTCGCTGAGCCTGTTTACTGGTATTTTATCGGTCCCCTGCAATCCAATAAGACACGCCCTGTGGCTGAAAACTTTGATTGGGTACAAAGTGTCGACCGCTTTAAAATCGCCCAGCGTTTAAATGACCAGCGCCCTGCCGAGCTCCCCGAGCTTAATATCTGCCTGCAGGTTAATATTAGCGGAGAAGCGAGTAAATCGGGTACTACTTTATCGCAAGTTATTGAACTGGCATCACAAGTTAACGAGCTGCCGCGCTTAAAATTACGCGGTATTATGGCGATTCCGGAAAAAACAGAAAATAATGAGCGCCTTGAAAAACAGTTTCAAGCGCTCCATAACATCTATCTGAGTCTGCAGAAGCAATATCCGCAAGTTGATACACTATCAATGGGGATGAGCGGCGACTTGGAAAGTGCAATTCGCTGTGGTAGCACCATGGTGAGAATCGGTACGGATATTTTTGGTGCCAGAAACTAACAACGGAAGGGTTACAAATGCAACATAAAAAAATTACTTTTATCGGCGCGGGCAATATGGCCGGCAGCATTATCAGCGGTTTAGTAAAGGACGGGTATCCTGCTGATTTTATTTGTGCAAGCGATCCCAGTGTTGAAAACACGCAAAAACTAAGTGACCAATATGCGATTCAAGGCAGCCAGGACAACGCGCAGGCAGCCAAGCGCAGTGAAGTCGTGGTACTTGCCGTAAAACCGCAGTTAATGGCTAATGTCTGCCAGGCACTTATTGATCAGGGTGTGGATTTCAGTGATAAACTGGTTATCTCTATTGCCGCGGGTGTTTCAGTACAACGGCTGCAGTCTTTATTAGGCGAGAATACGGCGATTGTGCGCACCATGCCCAATACCCCCTCACTGCTGCAGAAAGGCATGAGCGGTTTATTTGCCGCCAAACAGGTCAGCGAACAGGATAAAAGCTTTGCCGGTGAGTTGATGGCCGCAGTCGGTGAAGTCGTCTGGATAGAAGATGAAGCCATGATCAATGCCGTTACCGCCGCATCCGGCTCGGCACCGGCTTATTTCTTCCTATTTATGGAAGCGATGCAGAAAAAAGCAATGGACATGGGCTTTGATGAACAACAGGCACGCTTACTGGTGCTGCAAACTGCACTGGGCAGTGCGGAAATGGTCAAACAAAACCCGGATATTGCGCTTTCCACTCTGCGCGAAAATGTTACTTCCAAAGGCGGCACCACTGCTGAAGGTGTACGTACATTGCAGGAGCAGGGCTTGCCTGAGATAGTGGCAAAAGCGATGCAGGCCGTCGCCGACCGCGGCGAAGAGATGGAAAAACTATTTTAATTTAAATAAAGAGAGAACCTTTTATGAGTGCCGTAAATTTTTTAGTCAATACCCTGTTTGATCTTTATCTGATGGTGGTATTGCTGCGCGTCTGGCTGCAGGTTGCCCGGGCGGATTTTTATAATCCGTTCAGCCAGTTTATTGTCAAAGCAACGCAACCTGTGGTGGCGCCTTTACGGCGTTTTATTCCCAGCTTAGGCGGTTGGGATACGGCAACCATTGTTTTTGCATTTATCGTTGCCGGCTTAAAGATAACTACTCTCAGTCTGCTGATTGGCGCACCATTAAACCTGATTCTCCTACTTATCTCTGCTGCTGTGATTGTTATCACGGCGGTATTCAAGCTGCTCTTCTGGGTATTAATTCTCCGCGCAATTCTGAGCTGGATCAGCCGCGGACATAATCCCATTGAGGCGGTGATGATTCAGTTAACCGAGCCGCTGCTTGCGCCAGTGCGCCGCTTTATTCCGCCGATAGGCGGATTGGACCTGTCGATGCTGGTGGTGATCATCGCGCTGCAGTTTTTAGAACTGCTGGTCAACGATCTGTTAGGCAGGCTGTTTTAATGTCAGCGCCTTATCTACGCAAAGATGGCGCAGATCTTCTGCTGCGCCTGGTATTACAACCTAAAGCAAGCCGCGATGCATTTGTCGGTTTACTCGCTGATGAGCTGAAAGTAGCCATTACCGCGCCGCCGGTTGATGGTAAAGCCAATGCACATTTAATTAAATTTCTCAGTAAAGAGTTTAAAGTTGCAAAAGGCGCGATTAGCGTAGAAAAAGGCTTATTAAACCGCCACAAATTAGTCAGGATTGCCGCGCCTAAACAGCTGCCGTCTTTCCTTGCTGAGCAGAAAGAATAAACACTGAAATTAATGACAAACGGGCAATAAACATGAAAAAGAAATGGGTCTTAGCTACGGGCAATAAAGGTAAAGTAAAAGAGATGAGTGAGCTGCTGAACAGCTTCTCAATTGAAGTTTTACCGCAAAGTCATTTCGACGTGAGCGAAGTAGCGGAAACCGGCACCACCTTTGTGGAAAATGCGATTATTAAAGCTCGCCATGCCGCCAAGGTCACCGGCTTACCAGCCATTGCCGATGATTCCGGACTGGAAGTTGATTTTTTAAACGGTCAGCCGGGCATCTATTCAGCCCGTTTTGCCGGAAAAAATGCCAGCGATCGCGATAATATCGATCTGCTGCTCAGTAAACTTGAAGGCGTCGGCCGCGAGCAGCGCCGTGCGCGTTTTCAATGCGTACTGGTGTATATGCGCCATGCGCTGGATCCGACGCCTATTATCTGTCAAGGCACCTGGGAAGGCACTATCAGCGAGACCATACAAGGCGAAAACGGCTTCGGTTACGATCCTATCTTCTGGATTGAAAGTGAGCAGTGTTCATCTGCGCAGCTCAGCAAAGAGCGTAAAAATGAGCTCAGCCATCGCGGACAAGCACTGGCTATGCTGGTTGAGAAACTAAAAGAGCAGCTGGGTTAGGTTAGTGAATGGTGATTAGTGATTAGTGGTTAGTGGTTAGTGATGAGTAAATAGTGACGAGTGAATGGTGATGTGTGAATAGTGATGAGTAAATAGTGATGTGTGAATAGTAATGAGTGGTTAGTTTTATCCATTACTCATTACCCATAACTCATTACATATTACCCATTACTCATTACTCATTACTCATTACTCATTACTCATTACACATTACACATTACTCATTACACATTACTCATTACCCATTACCCATTACCCATGACTCATGCCTCATTACCCATTACCCATGACTCATTACCCATGACTCATTACTCATTACCCATGACTC
>JBFGZH010000103.1:0-8373 GCA_041586895.1 Psychromonas sp.
AGCTCCAGAATGCCACTGCCTCGGTACCCATATTGGCGATCATCATCATCACCATAAAAGTGCCCAGTGAGGGCAGCATCTGATTGGAGATGGTGGAAAGACTCAATCTGAGCAGCTTAAGAAAACAGTGTAAATGGCTGCGCTTAATCTCAATAGCGCCGAACCAGCCTTGGCTACGCACTTTGTAGAGCAGATACAGGACACATGATGCAAAGGCAATGCTGGATGCCCAGGCGGCGCCCTGGATGCCCATCTTTAAGGTAAAGATCAACAAAGGATCCAGCAGCAGGTTGATCAGACTGGCGCTGATCAGCATAACCCCCGGCGTTTTTGTATCACCGTTGGCGCGATAAACACAAGAGAGCAGATAAAGACAGGCTGCACACACGGCACTGAACAGCCAGGCGGGCCAATAGGCAGTAAATACTGCCAGCAGCTCGGCACGCTGAAGCGCGCCGATATCCTTCTCAATAAAGATGGCAAAGACAGCGTCAGCATATAGCCAGAGTAACAAACAAATGACAGACAGAAGCAGCACAGCAAAGATAACGGCAATACTGGCGGTCACCATGCCCTGCTCTTTTAAGCGGGCACCCAACGCCTGGGAGATAATCGCTGTTGCCGCGACTCCTATGCCAACCTGAATGCCGATTAAAATGGCATTAAAAGGCAGGGTAATGCCCTGCGCGGTCAACTCATTCAAGCCAAGTTTTCCAATAAACACTGTATCGGCTAATTGCACGGCGATAAGGGATAACAGGCCAAGAAAAAGAGGCATCGTATTACTGATAATGAGTCGTAGATTGGCAGAAAAAGTAAACATATAGGGATACCAGAAGTGCTGGGAGATGACTTGCTTGTCACTGAGTAAGGTCGAAGTTGGCAACTCACCATGGCCTGAATTGCAACAGTCGAGGCGCCTGGACTGTCTGTTTCTGATATTGCTTAGCTATTCATTAGCAGCAGAGAAGCAAAAGCCCGGGCGATCCGTTTCCCTTTGGCTTTTTACCTCTTTTTATTTAGTTGCTTTGTGTTTTATCAAAGTGGTAATCAACATTGACAATAGCGCGGTATTGGATGTCACCACGAGTGTAAGCAAACTCTTCGCTTTTGATTTCCGTTTGCTCAACGACAATATTACGGATTGTATTATCACTAAGCACAGGTAACGCTTTGCGCAGCTGCTTTTGATCCATAGTCGTCACTGCTTCGGCAATATCGTAACCGGCATTCAGCGCTTCAGATTTAGTGGCATAATCCGCAGAGAACAGATTGGCATCTCTGTGCAGAGTCACAGTTGCAGCAAATGCAGAAGTAGTCAGCAGCAGACCCGCAGCAACAGTCGTTAGTTTTTTCATCTTTTATTCCTTTTTACATTATTGGTTTTTATTGCGAAAAGCTCTCTGGCTGTTCGCTTTACGGGATGTATTATTAGGCGCGAAGGGGAATTGATAAAGAGTGAAAAAGCCTATTGATTAGTGATTATTTAGCACCAATAAAGGGGTTGAAAAGCCATACAGCACAAAAAAGAAAGATAAAACATTTAAAATCAACCACCTATAAAAATGTGACTGATGTCACCAGTTGCCTGAATGGCATCTAGAGAAAAAATGAGATTAGCCATCATTTAGCAGCACGCGTATTGTTAAAATTAACGCTCAGCATTGGCAATAGCAACCTCACAATATTGACGCGCGGTTGCTATGTTACATAGCGTGTTGCCGTTATAAGCTAGCCAGTGTATTCCGGATAATCAGTCAGTCCTTTTTCAGTGCCCCCAAAGAGTGTATTGGCATCGTGCTCTGCTAACGGGTAGCCATTTTTAAGACGATTCGGCAGGTCTGGATTGGCAACAAAGGACCGTCCAAAAGCAATCGTTGCTCTTGGTTATGCTGCCAGTATCATGGTGCACCTATGGTTAAACGCATAATATTTTCACTAAGCGAGTATGAAGTCCGAGGACATCCTTAAGGGGTGATGTTCCATCGTGACCAAGACTCTCAATACTGTGCCCGTAAGTTCAGGCAACGACTCTGAAGTTACCAAATGACGCAGAGTATGAGTCATCGTGGAAATTATTGGGATACAGCCCTAAGGAACATGTGGTTAGAAGTCTGAAATCAAAGTGGATGCCTGTAACTGGCTGCCACTCAATTAATGATGCAAAACGCGATGTTGGTTACTTCTAAGTGTCCGGGTGTTATTGACCACTACATTCATTTTTTGAAAAATTACTCACAAGTGAATTAACCACATCACCTCATAAAAAACTGCTATAACCTTGAAAGCCTTGTATAAACAAATAACGACAGGAAAATAACACCGGCACCTATTAATTTTTGCGCTTCAAGTGTCTCTCCCAGCATAGTGATGCTGAGTATTAATGTCCAAATAGGCTCTAAAATCATAATCAATGAAGCAGTTTCGATCTTCACTGAATACTGCCCTACCGCCTGAAGCAGATAACGCAGTGTGGTTGCGACAAGTGTAGAAACAACAAACCAAAATATAACGCTGGCACTTAATTCGTAAGGAGCCTGCCTGGTCAAGGCGACAAAAGCTACACTGCTGATACCGACGGTGAACAGTTGTAAAAATATAGAGATCAATGGCTTGAAGGCTGTTATCACTTTTTTATTCAGCACAAAATGTACGGAAAGTAATGCTGATGACAGCAAAAAACACCACTGACTTTTCTCGATATGCCAACCATTAGAGAGAGTCAGCAGCATCATTCCTAAAATGGCAACCGGCAATGCCAGCCAGAACGCCTTGTTTGGTCTTGTTTGAAAAAGCAACCATGAAGTAAATGGTGCGATTATCATAGCCAGACTCATAATAAAAGCTCCCTCAGACAAGCTGTTTGTTATAGAAACGGCATACACCCAAACGTGAATTGATAGCGCTAAGATAAGGCCGACAGCACAGGCTGAGATCACTTGCTTAGCTTTTAAACAGCGCAGGTTTTGGTAGCAAAATGGAAATAAAATGATACTGGCAAGCAGAAACCGGGCCGCAATAAAAACCTCTCCAGGCATCCCTTGAACGACTAATTTTGATGCAATCCACCCAACAGCAGCGAGAATCGTTGCCATTAATAGGAGAAACTCTCCACGCATAGTGTTTTCTCTTGTCGTGCTGCGTATTTTTTCTGGAATAAAAAAAGCAACCGCACATCGCCAGCAGGGTTGCTATTTTACGCAGTGTTTTGCAGTTACTACCCAGTATATTCCGGATAATCAGTCAGTCCTTTTTCAGCACCACCAAAGAGTGTATCCGGATCGTGTGGCGCTAACGGGTAGCCTTTTTTAATACGGTTTGGCAGATCCGGGTTAGCTACGAATGGACGTCCAAAACCAATCATATCGGCTACGCCTTCAGTGATCGCCTGCTCTGCCGTCTCGCCGTTATAGCGACCAGCATAAATTAGAACACCTTGATATGCTTCACGTACCGCCTGTTTAAATGCTTGCGGCGTATCAGGGGCATCATCCCAGTCAACTTCAGCAATATGCAGATAAACAATCTTCTGAGTATTAAGCAGTGCAGCGGCTGCCGTGTAGGTCTCGACTGGCGTTGCATCAACAGTACCATTTAGTGAGGTAAACGGCGCCAGACGTACACCGACTCGCTCAGCGCCTATCGCATCAACCATAGCGGCGACAACCTCTCCCAGGAAGCGTAATCGATTTTCGATGCAGCCGCCGTATTCATCACTGCGATTGTTGGCTTGGGAATCAATAAATTGATTGATCAAATAACCATTTGCAGCATGCAGTTCGATGCCATCAAATCCGGCCGCTATCGCATTCAGTGCTGCCTGACGATACTCTTCCACTACCTGCTTAATATCTGCTTTGGTCATTTCTCGAGGCTCGACAACATCCACAAAACCAGGCTCATCAGTACCGTTATCGATAAACACTTTGACATTTTCAGCTTTTATTGCCGAAGACGATATTGGCTGCTCTCCGCCGATATTATCAGGGTGAGTCACACGTCCGACATGCCAAAGTTGAGCGAAGATGACGCCGCCTTTATCGTGCACCGCATCGGTGACCTTCTTCCAACCGGCAATCTGCTCAGGCGTATAAATACCCGGAGTCCAGGCGTAGCCTTGACCGAGAGCTGATATCTGAGTCCCCTCGGCAACAATAAGGCCTGCCGTCGCACGTTGTGCATAGTACTCAGCCATCATCTGATTAGCCAGATTACCCGGTTGAGTGGCGCGAGAGCGAGTCATTGGCGGCATGACGATACGATTCTTAAGTGCGATCTTACCCAATTGTAAGGGTTGAAATAGTGAGTCGGTCATTATCTGTTTCCTTTGATAATTAGTTTGTTTGGATCAGCTCAATTTGGTAGCCGTCAGGATCGGTAATAAAAGCAATATGCGTTGAGCCACCTTTAACGGGTCCCGGCTCACGGGTCACCTTACCGCCTAATGCTTTTATATTGTCACAGGCCGCATAAATATCGTCTACGCCAAGTGCTAGATGGCCAAAAGCATTGCCCAGCTCATATTGTTTCGTATCCCAATTGTATGTCAGTTCAATGCTTGTACCGTCTGGTTGGTCTTCGTAACCAACAAACACTAAGGTATAGCGATATTCACTATTTTCAGATCTGTCTAATACCGTCATACCCAGCACCTTGGTATAAAACTCGATTGATTGTTCGAGGTCTGTCACCCTGATCATTGTGTGTAAAAATTTCATATAGAGTCCTGTTAAAAGCCTCGCTAGTCACAAGGCTTTTTATCTGATTTAAGAGTTGTATGCTCCACTTGCATAATGCAGCTCATAGCTGTGACTGTAGATTTCCAGGATATTACCAAAGGGGTCTTCCATATAGATCATACGGTAAGGTTTTTCACCCGGATAATAGTAACGCGGTGCCTTCATGCGTTTTTTGCCACCAGCAGCCACAATTTTTTCTGCCAGCTCTTCGACATTGGGATCCTGTACACAGAAGTGGAAGATACCTGTTTTCCAGTATTCAAAGTTGTCTTCCGGATTTTCCTGGTTTTTAAACTCAAAAAGTTCAACCCCAATACGATCGCCGGTCGATAAGTGGGCAATACGGAATTTTTCCCAGCCGGCACCGAAAACATCTGTACACATCTCGCCGATTGCCGAGTCATCTTCAACGATTTCAGTGGGCTGCATAATGAGATACCAGCCCAGTACCTCAGTGTAAAACTTCACCGCGGCTTCAAGATCCGGCACAGAGATACCAATATGGGAAAAAGTTCTCGGGTACGGCATTGGCTTGCTTGTAGACATAATCACCTCTATTTTACTGTTAATAAGCCTGTTTACTTTCGAAGTAATATACGCCTAGCCATCATTTACGTGAAATTATCATTAATTCTCATTATAATAATTTTTTGTTATCAACATACAGTGAGCTCCCATGTTAAATCCATTTTGGCTCAATACCTTTAAAACTTTGGTCGACCTTGGCCACTTTACTAAAACCGCTAAAAAGCTGCATATGACTCAGCCGGGTGTCAGCCAGCAGATCAAAAAGCTGGAAAACGCCTGTGGCTGCTCTTTAATCAGACGGGAAAATAAGGGCTTTGAACTCACAGAGCAGGGCAAAATTGTTTATCAATATGCACTGAAAATCGCTGAGGAAGAAGCTGAATTGATGGAAAATCTGAGCTTTGATGACCCCTATGCAGGCCAATGTAAACTCTCCTGTTCAGGCTCGCTGGCCTTATTGCTCTACCCGCCACTTTTATCACTGCAGCAACAGCATCCTAATTTAACGATCCACCTTGAGGCGGCACCTAACCGAAGAATACTCGATGAGCTGCTGTCCGCGAGTATCGACTTAGGCATAGTCACACATATTCCCAATAGCAGCCTTTACCAAAGCACTGTTATTGGTGCCGAAACACTCTGTCTGGTGCTGCCCAAATCCTATCAACATAAGAAAATAACTGCTGAATTGCTCTTTGATTGCGGCTTAATAGATCACCCGGATGCCGAGCATTACCTCTCCCTTTACTTTGAGCTATGCGGAGAAAAGGAACTGGCTGAGATTAATTTGGATGAACTACCCAAGTCAGGCTATATCAATCAACTCAGCCAGATTTTACTGCCCGTAGCCAAAGGACTCGGCTTTACTGTGCTGCCGGAAAGTGCAGTGGCGCACTTTCCAGGCAAAGCCTCTGTGCATATTGTCAAGACCACCAAGCAGGTAAAGGAAACGCTTTATTTAGTACAAAAACGCAATCGCGACTTAGCCCATCGATATCAGATAATTGCTCAGTTACTGCGTGCCATGCTCACAGGCGATAAAGACTAAAAGCTTTCGTTAAGGATAGATAATGAAGAAAAACGCACACTACTGCCCTGCCTGCGGTGATAAAGCACTGCTTACTCTTTCGGCAAAACAGTTTGCTTGTCAGCAGTGCCACTTTACCTTTTTTAAAAATACAGCCGCCTCGGTAATGGTCGCACTCTGTTATCAGAGTGAGCTGCTGGTGGCGAGCAGAGCATATGATCCGGGAAAAGGCATGTGGGATCTACCCGGAGGCTTTGTCGATCCCGATGAGTCCCTTGAGCAGGCTGTACAAAGAGAGCTCTATGAAGAGTTGAATCTGCACATTGCAAAGGCAGACTATATCAGCTCTTATAGCAATACCTACTTTTACCGGGGGGTGGAATACAAAACCTGTGATGCCTTTTTTGTTGTCGAGCTGGATAAAAAGCCTGAGTTAAGGGCGCAAGATGATGTTGCTTCAGTTACCTGGCTGAACTTATCGGAAGTGGACAGCGAGCATTTTGCTTTTGAGTCCGCTAAAAAAGCGCTGCAGACATTGGCAGAGTTGAAAAATATTTGTTTAATGAAGTGAGCTGGCGCGAGCGAAGCTAATCAAGGATTTTTTAAAGCAGAGCGTAAGAAGTCAGGGTGATTTTCAATTATCTGCTCAGCAGCTCAGAAAAGCACCTGGCTGCCTTTAGCAGAAATGCAAAGTAATGGAGAAAGCAAGGATGGTAGAATAATAGCTTAACAAACCGCCGAGTGTTTTCTTCTTCGGCACACCATGTTATTGAGCCTAATATTTAACAGCCTGACTATGTAACCACTCACTTACTACAAGTAAAAGTTACCAGCTAAATAAGTTAAAGAGCAGTGCAATTTGACTATGCGCCCCTTGCCATTAATGAAAAGTTAACCTTTACTAAGAAGATAATGATATAAATCGTGAGCTTCCACCACAGGGCTTTCACCGTAAAATCTGAGCATCACAGCGGCTGTATAAGGTCTATATAATTATGCTTAAGAGTTTGAAATGTTTATTCTATTTTCTCTGCGCGGCGCTTTTATCGGCGACTATGGCGCAAGCAAAAGAGCTGACCTTTTTAACCCACTTTCTCAAACCCTTTACCTATCAGGAAAATGGCGAGGTGAAAGGCTTTGCCGTGGATCTTGTTAGAGAGATGATGAAATTACAGGGTTATTCGCAAAAGTTTGAAGTCTATCCCTTTAAAAGGGGTCTGCGGGTTGTTCAGAGTACCCCCGGGCATGCCTTTTTTATCGTTGCCAGAAGAGAGGAGCGTGAAGGAACCGTCAAATGGGTCGGCCCCTTGATCAGCAGCGGCGTTTATTTTTATAAGAAAAAAGGCGCTCAGATCCATGCCGATAGTCTAGAAGAAATCAGGGGAAAATACAGCGTGGTGGTGCAGAGAGGCAATGCCGACCATTACTTTCTGCAGGAGAAAGGCTTTACCAAGCTCAGCATCACAAACAATCAAAAGCTGTCACTGCAAATGCTGGATAAGGGCAGAGTCGATTTAACCCCTATCAGTGAACTGGTGATGCCGGAGCTGGCAAAAGAGGCCGGTATAAATAGCAACAATATTCAACGTACCGACCTGAAATTATATGATTCAACCCTGTACCTGGTTTTTTCCAAAGACACCGCAGATACAACCGTTGCCCAATGGCAGCAGGCTTTGAATACATTAAAAGCATCTGGCAAGTATCAAGCGCTTTGCGATAAGTACCTGCATCTGGGAACGCCTATGCCCCTTGCGCCTAGCAGCAATAAAAAGAGTAATTAACCTCGATGGAAGAGCACAGCCCATATATTAAAGCCCTGATCAAATTGCATAGCGGGCTGAAAAGGCTCGGCCCCGGAGACTGTGAGTTTTCAAAGCAGATACTCAAACAGCTGCCGGCGCTGCCCGCTAAGCCGCGTATTGCCGATCTGGGTTGCGGTACGGGTGCGGGGGCCTTACTGCTTGCTGAAAACTATAGAGTACGAGTCAAAGCAGTCGACTTCTCTGCTGAATTCTTAACAGAGCTGCAGGAGCGGGCCAAACAGCAGGGTCTGGAAAATCTAATCGAAATCATTCA
>JBFGZH010000104.1:0-8070 GCA_041586895.1 Psychromonas sp.
GTAAACGGTAAACGGTAAACGGTAAACAGTAAACAGTAAACGGTAAACGGTAAACGGTAAACGGTAAACAGTAAACAGTAAACAGTAAACAGTAAACAGTAAGCAGCAAATAGTAAGCAGTAAAACGAATCACCATTTACTCATCACTCATCACCCATCACCCATAAATAGTTGCTTATAGCTTATCTTATGCGTGAGAAAAGTGCTGTACTTTTTTATGGGCATAAAAAAAGCGACTGATAAGTCGCTTTTTTTATTAAATAATGCTGGAAATTAACCCATGCCGTATTTTTTTAATTTTTTACGTAGCGTTCCACGGTTAATACCCAGCATTGTTGCCGCTCGTGTTTGGTTACCGCGTGTATACTGCATAATAATATCTAATAATGGTGCTTCAACTTCAGATAAAACAAGCTCATATAATTCTGTTGTATCTTGACCATTAAGTTGTGCCACGTAACCTGATACAGCCTGACGTACTGAATCACGAAGAGGTCGTTGAGTTATTTGCCCTGTAGCAGGAATACTGGTTGTTGTTGTAAGTGCTTCTGAAGAAATATTTTGTTCAAACATGGGTTTTAACTCTTTAATAACTAATGATTTAAATAATTTTCTAATGTTTTTAACTGCTCTGTCGGGCAGTCAATCGCATTAAATTGTCGTTTAAAGTAACCTAACTGATCTTGCTCTTTTAAATACCACCCAACATGCTTCCTCGCAATGCGAGGTCCCATAACTTCTCCATAGAATTCATGTAAAGCCTGGACATGATCTAGAAGAATTGAGGCTATCTCCATTCTTGGCAGAGGAGCTGGCTGCTCTCCCGTCTTGAGATAGTGATTAATTTCATTGAATATCCAAGGAGCACCTTGTGCACCTCGTCCAATCATAATGGCATCGGCTCCAGTGTGATCGAGCACAAACTTGGCTTTTTCTACGGAACTGATATCACCATTGGCAATCACAGGGATAGTTACATTTTCTTTAATTGTTTTTATAGTGTCGTATTCGGCAAATCCTTTATACAGACATTGCCTTGTTCGACCATGCACGGCAAGTGCTTGAATACCCGATTGCTCTGCAATTTTTGCGATTTCAAGAGCGTTTCTATTTTCAGGATCCCAACCAGTGCGAATTTTTAAGGTCACAGGGACATCCACAGCATCGACCACACTTTCTAAAATTGCTCGCACAAGTTCAGGGTGAGGTAATAAAGCAGAGCCTGCTTTTTTCTTATTCACTTTTTTGGCCGGACAACCCATATTAATATCCACAATCTGAGCGCCTTGTTGCACGGTTAATTGTGCAGCGGCAGCCATTGCAAGTGGCTCTGACCCTGCAATTTGCACAGATCGGATGCCGGATTCATCATGGTAATCCATTCTTAATTTAGATTTTTTGCTATTCCAGACGCGCGGGTTGGATGACAGCATCTCAGAAACCGCAAGTCCAGCACCCTGTGAACGGCAAAGCTCACGAAAAGGGCGATCAGTGACCCCTGCCATAGGTGCTAAAATGATGTTGTTATCTAATTGATACTGACCAATACGCATATAAAATGTACAATTTTTCTACTTCAAGGTGGCGTAGTGTACGCATTTTTTCAAGCAGAATAAAGGTTAATTATTAACCATAGGTCAATTATTTAGCTTGCAAATTAATCGATTTTCAGTTTTGTACTATTTATAAGCGCTTAATCCCTGAAAGTCGTGCCCATTCTTCCTTAATTGCCGCCGGATCCATAGTGAACCACTGACCATAGACTTCAATAAGCTCATCAGCCTGCTGTTCAAGAATACCGGATAGGGCCAATAAGCCGTTTTTCTTAACCAGGGCTTCGATACTGCTGGACAGTTCGCGCAGCGGACCGGCAAGAATATTGGCAACTAATACATCGGCGACAATACCTTTCGGCAGGTCCTCGGGTAAATAGAGCTCCAGCTGCTCGGAAACATTATTGCGCTGTGCATTATCACGGCTTGCGGTAATCGCCTGTGGGTCGATATCAATACCGATAACACGTTTCGCGCCTAATTTAAGGGCGGCAATCGCGAGAATACCCGAGCCGCAACCAAAATCGATAACCACTTTACCCTGCAGATCCTGAGCGTCCAGCCAGGCTAAACATAAAGCGGTAGTCGGATGGGTGCCGGTACCAAATGCCAGGCCGGGATCAAGCATCACATTAACGGCATTTTCATCAGGAACGGGTTTCCAGCTTGGGCAGATCCATAAACGCTCACCAAAGCGCATCGGATGGAAATTATCCATCCATTCACGCTCCCAATCCTTATCTTCCAGCAGTTCGATCTTATAAGCGAAATCTTTCGTTAATAGTGGGCTTTGTTGCAGCTGCTCAAGTACCGGCTGCATATCTGTGTCAGCTTCATAGAGGCCGGTAATGTCGGTATCACCCCAAAGGCGCGTCTCACCCGGTGCTGGCTCAAAAATAGGGGTGTCATGGGCATCGGTAAAAGTGGCAGATAGCGCGCCACTGTCCATAAGCAGCTCGCCGATCATCTCTGCATTTTCAGCTGTTGCATTCAGTTTTAATTGTATCCAGGGCATAATTCTTACTCGTCGTCAGTATGGTCGAGCAAGAATACAGGGGAAGGGCACAAAACAGCAAGTTGTTGACGCTTAAAATTCACCGGGCAGCGTTAAAAACGGCACCGGAGAAGATAACTGCAATAGCTATTTTTTGTTTTTGCCGAGCTGCGCAATCACACTCTGCAGTGCAAAAGAGTAGCCTTTAGCGCCCAGCCCGCAGATCACCCCTTTGGCAATATCGGAGAGATAAGAGTGATGACGGAAAGGTTCACGGGCATGGACGTTGGAAAGGTGCACTTCAATAAATGGAATATTGACCCCTAGTAAGGCATCACGCAGTGCGACACTGGTATGGGTAAAGGCCGCCGGATTAATAATGATAAAATCGATTTGATTAAATGAATCATGAATTCTTTCAATCAGCTCATATTCACGGTTGGATTGCAGATGGCTGAGCTCAATATTGGCTTGTTGTGCTTCTTGGGATAGCTCCTCAATAATATCATTGAGTGTTTGCTTTCCATAAACCTCCGGCTCACGTTGCCCCAGTAAATTGAGATTCGGGCCATTTAAAACCAATACTTTTATCTTTTCTGACATAAAAACTCCTCGAAACAGTTAATTAGGGCTTAATGAGTCTAACTTTTCAGCTATAGCTTGACCAGCTTTCTCTTTGCTGTGCCTGTGCCGTAGTGACAAAAAGCAAGTTTTTGTATATTTTGTTTATTTTAATTTTATGTTTTTAATTTTGTTTTCTAAGCTTAGTGCGTCGTGATGCTTTTTCTCCAGGCTATTGGAGCTGAAAGCCATCCGATCAATGACGTTATGGGAGAGCTTATGGGTTTTATTCAACAGAAACGAGGTTTTGCGGTACTGACTTCGGCGCTGTTATTAAGCATTGCCGGTATTGCCTTTACTGCCAATATGGCGGTGACACAATTAATTGATAATCAGGTCATGGGCAACTACTACCGGCATAATGAAGCCTTTATTCATGCTGAATCAGGGATTAATGTGATCCTCAGCAAGATTGATGAATCGAGTGCTCTGCTGGCAGATTTACCCTTCATCTATCAACCCGCCGGCAGCCATTACAGAGTTCAAATCGAGCGATTAAATAAAAATACGGTACACATCAGCTCTCAGGGATACTCGATAGACGGCACGGCGCAGCGCGAGATTCAACTGCAGGTTCACCATGAAACAGCCTACAATATTCCGCCTGCCCCCATTGCCAGCAATGGCAAGTTCAACCTCGATGCAACGGCAACCATTAATGACGGTTGTGAGGGGGCAAGTAGAGCTGACTGCAAATCGCCCGGAAATATTGCCAAGTATCCGCTAGTAAGCCAGCCCGGTAATGAAACACAAGAAACGCCCTGTACAGGCGGCAAACTCGGCGAGAATCAGATTGCTGCGGATGTGCTTGTTACAGCGAGCAGTGCGGATAATTTTTTGCTGATTGGCGAGGAAAAAAGCGTTATCGATGAGGCTGGCGACAGCGTTAGCGAAACAACGCGCTGGCCCTATGAGCAACCTGCCGGTTCGACTTTCTATGGCCTGGCGGCGGCCGAGAGCTTATCGCCTGCTACGCTATTTGAAAGCACCTTTGGGGTGAGCAGAGAGGTCGCTGTTAATATGTTACAGGGCTCTGCAGAGGTGGCCAGCATAGATATGAATATTACAGGGGCGATGGGTTGTTCCAAGCAGCTGACGGATATTGGTGATGAAACTGCGACTATTTATATTAAAGGCGATTGCAATATTGACCAGCAAGATGCAGCGCCAAGCCTCAGCTCGGAAAACAAATATTTTACCATAGGAACGGTGGATCATCCGAAACTGGTCTTTATTGAAGGCGGGACTTTTATCACCTCGCCTAATACCGGGGCAGCGGTGATCGGCATGCTCTATTTTTTACCGGGCAAACATACGCAGGTAGATAAACACGGCGAGACGCTATTGGTTGAAAATAGCAGTATAGATATGGGCGGGATCCATGTAAATGGCGCAATACTGAGCGACTATAGCTGCTCCTTTGATGGTGATGATAACAGCGCTAATAAGGCCACTAAGCAGCATTTTTCGGTGCGTTATGATAAAACCGTGCTGAATAAGCTCTACGAGGATACCGGCAGTATCGCGATCGATTCAGGGTACAGCATTGTGGCTGGCTCATGGAGGGATTTCTAATGCCAGAGACAAGAGCAGGTCAGGGGTTCTCACTGGTGGAGGTGTTAGTTTCTTTAGTGGTGGTGTGTATTGCCGCTGCCAATATCACCGGCTTACAGCAAATCATCGCGCAGCAAAATCGCAATAATTTTGTCCACAGTGCGGTTCTAAAGCTGGCCACTGAAAAAATGGAGGAGGTGTTACAGTATCAGCTTGTCTCTGATATTGAAAAACTCTCTCAGCAGCCCGCGTACACCCTGATTGAACAACAAACGCAGACTGAACTATTACTGCAGTGGCGTATTGCCGCGCCGCATGCCGTCTATGCTGCGGGTGTCAATGTGCGTGATGTGCAGCTGCAGATAAGCTGGCAGGGCGGACAAGGAGAAACGCAGAGTTTTACCTATAGTGAGCAGGTGAATCTATCGCAGTTATTGAATCCGCAGGATGCTCAGGCGGCAGCGCAAGCCGCTATTGTCGAGTCGTTTTTTAAAAGCAATGAACTGCTCTATTTTGAGCCGAAGATCGGCTATAAAAAAGGGGCTTTTGTTATCTATAATAGCGAACTGTTTAAAGCAACGGCTGTTCATGCTGCCGGTAACGGTCAGCCTCGCAATGTTGCTGCACCGACAGTGGTTGCCGATGGCTGGAAAAGCTATGGTTTAATAGATGATCCCGCATTAGCCGACAACCCGGAGTTGGCCGATTTATTCTAATAATGGGGCGGGGGTGTTTCCTCTTTTTGCGAGGCAAGTTGATTTGGCTCCGCTTCTTTTAGCTTCTTAACCAATAGCGTAACTTGCTCAGTTAATAGTTGTATTTTACGTTGCTGATCAAATATTTCGTTATTTAGCGTGTCGATATTGTCTTCATGAAATGCAACTTTCATTTCCAGTTGTTCGATACGGGCTTCTTGATTCATTATCTTCTCTACTGTTAATTATCCGCGGATGAGAGGCCAGCTAGCCATTAATCTGGCGGAGCGCTTGCAGGCTATTTTATTCCCTATTCTGTGGCGCAGTATACTACAGCTGTTTTCCAAGGTGTGCTTTTTCTTGCCCTAAGCTCTGCCTGCCTCTATACAGTAGCGCTTAATTTTTTCTTCTCAAAATGAACTATTGCTTTATTTGCCTGCCTATAGAAAGCGTCACGGTTAGCTGCGTGCTACTTTGTGTCCTTAAAGCGGCTAAACAGCCTGCTAATATGGCTGACGAGGCACCTCTGAGGTTCGGCAGCGCGTTTTAAAATGTGACTCAATAAAAGAAAAAGTGATTTAAAAGAGATAGTTAATGGGTTTTTTTAATTAACTTTGCTTAAAAGTTGGTTTTAAGGTTAGTATGAGCTTACAATTTTGATATCTGATTTTTTGTATCCCGATCAGCGTATCGTGGCATGTTTTACCTAATAAATAAGAATAATTTAGGAGTAATAATGAAAAATGTATTTAAAGTTTCTTTATTGGCGGCTGCAGTAGTCTTAACTGTTGGCTGTGAAGAGAAAAAAGAAGCCGCAACAACAGTAAATTTTGAAGATCACCAGGAAAAAGTGGCTTACGCAATCGGTAGTTCATTTTCTCAGCAGGTTAAGACCATACTTGGCAAACAAGCCGAGATTGGCATGGAGCTGGATAAAGAAATTATTCTTCAAGGTATCACAGATACATTACGTGATCAGGGGCAATTACCTGAAGAAGAAGTGCAGGAAATACTTCAGGATTACAGTGCCGAAGTGCAAGCTGTTGCTGAAAAGAAAATGCAGGAAGAAAACGCCAAAATTGCTGAAGAAAATAAAGCTTTCTTAGCTGAGAATGCACAGGCAGAAGGGGTGACTGTGACTGAGTCTGGCTTACAGTACTCGGTGATCACTAAAGCCGAAGGTGCAAAACCAGCAGCTGAAGACACAGTGACCGTGCATTATGTCGGTACATTAATCGATGGCACTGAGTTTGACAGTTCGGTTAAACGTGGTCAGCCGGCAACCTTCCCGCTTAACCGTGTTATTCCGGGCTGGACTGAAGGTCTGCAGCTTATGAGCGTCGGTGAAAAATACAAGTTTGTGATTCCGGCAGAGCTAGCCTACGGAGAACAGGGCGCCGGCTCTATTCCTCCAGGTGCAACATTAATTTTTGATGTTGAACTGTTAGAAATTACAGCGCCAGAAGCGCCGGCAGAAGAAGCCGCTGCTGAAGAATAAAGGTAACTTTTTAACCTCAAGGCCGCTATTCGCGGCCTTTTTTACACCTGTCAATTCTCCTCAATAACATAACGCTGCGTTGTTCTGCGTTGCTGCTAATTAGTGTATCCTTAGCGCCATTAATAAATGAGGTGATCTATGTGGGATGTGATAATCATTGGTGCGGGCGCATCGGGTTTAATGTGTGCGATTGAAGCGGGTAAGCGCGGACGTAAAGTCTTAGTGCTGGATCATGCAAAACGTGCCGGGCAAAAGATTATTATGAGCGGTGGTGGACGCTGTAATTTCACTAACTTATACGTTGAACCCGGTAATTATCTTTGTGATAACCCGCATTTTGTTAAATCGGCTCTGAGCCGTTACACGCAGTGGGACTTTATTGCGCTGGTGGATAAACACCAGATCAGCTGGCATGAACGCGATCATGGACAACTGTTTTGTGATGATAGTGCCAAACAGATTGTGCAGATGTTATTAGATGAAGCGAAAGAGGCGGGCGCTAAGGTGCAGCTGCAATGTGAAATTGTCACGCAGACAAAAATAGCAGACAACCATTTTTCCCTGCAGACAACATTGGGTGAGTATCAATGTTCATCCTTAGTAGTCGCAACGGGCGGCTTATCGTTACCTAAAATGGGGGCTACACCGCTTGCTTATAAAATTGCCGATCGCTATCAAATTCCAGTAAAAGCAACACGCGCAGGTTTAGTGCCTTTCACCCTGCAGCAGGAGCAAAAGGAAAAATTTGCGGATTTATCGGGGATCAGTCTGCCGGCACGCGCAACCTGCCAGATAAATAACGGTGCGAAAAAAAGCAAAGAGATAAGTTTTACCGAAGCGTTGTTATTTACCCATCGTGGCCTAAGCGGTCCGGTTATTTTACAAATTTCCAATTATTGGCATCCGGGCGAGAAAATCACCCTGGATCTTCTACCTAACCTGGAGCTGCTTGCTGAATTATCAAACAGTCGAGAAGCTCGTCCTGAGCAGGCTTTAAAAACACTGCTGAGCAAACATTTACCCAAGCGCGTTATTGAATGTTTGCTGGCCTATGCAGCTATAGAAAGTTTGCCGCTTAAACAATATAACGAAAAACAGCTGCAGGAAGTCGCGCAGCTGTTCCATCAGTGGTCACCGCAGATCAACGGCACCGAA